>NZ_JBHVCT010000040.1:0-55757 GCF_042803195.1 Streptomyces sp. NPDC057428 | reverse complement strand
TCCGTAACCGCGCCAACCAGCGGCTCCGATCACGTTGTGCAACCACCCGGCGGAGCCGACGGGAAGCACACCCCCACTAAATTCGAAGACCCGATTTAATGGGTCTTCGAATTTAGTGGGGGTGCGGCGGTGACGGCCTGACGTTCGGTCACCGAGCGTGATGGGCTTGGGGTGTGGGTGGCCTGGGCGCAAGGAGCCCGCGGGTCTTCGTGATCATGGTTGTTGTCTAGGCAACCGATCATGAAGAACCCACGGGCGTGAGCATCGACGATACCGGGACCAACGAGGCTGCGACGCGACTGCTTGGGCTGGAGGGGGTGAGTGTGACGCAGGTCAAGGAAGACAAGGCAGGCGGATCGACGGTATACGTCGTGACGAACGAGGAGTCCGCGAGGGCCTGCCCCTCGTGCGGGGTTTTCTCCACCCGGCTGAAGGACTACCGCACCACCGTCCCCAGACACCTGTCCTGCGGCGGGCGCCCCGTGAGTATCCGGTGGCGCAAGGCACGCTGGTACTGCACCGAACTCGACTGCGACCGCCGCTCGTTCACCGAGTCCATAGACCAGGTACCCGCGCGGATGCGTACGACCGGGGCGCTTCGGCGGGCGGCCGGGGCCGCGGTGTGTGACGGCGGACGATCGGTGGTGCAGGCCGGCCGGGATCTGGGCCTGTCCTGGCCGATCGTGCAGCACTGCTTCGAGGACTACGCCGCGAAGGTCCTGCCCGAGGAGCCGCCGGCGTGCGAGGCGATCGGGATCGACGAGACCCGGCGGGGCAAGCCGGTGTGGAAGCAGAACCCGGACACGCAGAAGTGGGAACTGGTCGCGGACGCCTGGCACATCGGCTTCGTCGACGCGATCGGCGGGCGCGGCCTGTTCGGCCAGGTCGAGGGCCGCAACTCCGCCTCCGTCGCCGACTGGCTGACGGCCCGGCCCGCCGCCTGGCGCGAGCAGGTCCGCTACGTCGCCATCGACCTGTGCTCCACCTTCCGCGCCGCCGTCCACCGTGCCCTGCCGCACGCGGCGGTGGTCGTGGACTGCTTCCACATCGTCCAACTCGCCCAGCGCCACCTCGCCGACCTGCGCCGACGCCTCACCTGGAAACAGCACGGCCGCCGAGCCCGCAAGGGCGACAGCATCTACAGCGTCCGCAAGCTCCTACGCCGCAACAAGGAAGACCTCACCGACGAACAACGCGAGCTCCTCAAGACCGAGTTGGAGTACATGGGGACCTACGGCCGACAGATCTATGCGGCCTGGCAGGGCAAGGAACTCCTGCGCGACCTCCTCCACCTGGCCGTCACGCGCACCCACGTCACCCCCGACCACTCCGCGATCTCCGCCGCCCGCCACCGCTTCTTCGCCCACGTCACCGACCACGCCCACCTGCCCGAACTCGTCACCCTCGCCGAGACCATCGAGCAGTGGTGGGACGGCATCGAGACCTACCTGACCACCGGGATCACCAACGCCGCCTCCGAGGGCAACAACCGCCTCATCAAGCTCGAAGCGCGCAACGCCTTCGGCTTCCGCAACCGAGCGAACCAACGCCTCCGCTCACGCTGTGCAACCACCCGGCGAAGCCGACGGGAGGCACACCCCCACTAAATTCGAAGACCCGGTCTTCATGGCCGACGCGTCGGTCTGGAGCGGTGAGGTCAGCTTGCCGATCATCTCGGTCCACTGGGGCACCGCCGTGTCGAGCGGGCCGAGTCTGGCAGTGAGGAGCTGTTCGAAGGTGGGCATGGCAGCGGCTCCTTACTGGAAGTACTTGCTGATCTGCGAGGCGGGAACGGCCCCGTCCGCTTCCGGGGCGACGGGACCTACGATGCGCAGCTGCGTCTCGATCCACTCGTCGTCGGCCTTCGTCGAGGCTTTCGTGTAGTCGAGGTGGTTGGAGATATGGGCGCACGCCTGAAGGAGAGTCTTCACCTGCGTCTCCCACGTCCCGATCACCTCCGTGAACGCCGCGCCGGTATCGAACCCGTCGCCCTTGAGGCTCGTACCAGCGGTCTCACTGGCCACCTTCGCGTGCTTACCGGTCGACTCGAGGCCGTTGAACAGGCCGAAGGCCGCGTGGCCGATGTCCCCCAGCTCGTCGTCCGAAACCACGTAGTCGGCTCAGCCTTTCGCCGCCCCTGAACCGCCACTGCCGCCGGCCGAGTTCAGCCTCATCGCGGCGGCGGCCTTCAGCTCGCCCCACTCCTCTTCGAACGACATGATCCACACCCCGTGTATTCATAGACAGCCCTCTGGCGCGCCACGATACCGGTGTGATCAAACGACTCCCCAAGCGAAGAGACTTCCGCATCCTGGGGAGGCGCCGAAGCTCCATCGAGGCAACGGTCGCCACAACTTGCTTGGTTCGGATGAGCTTCGAGGGAGTCCATCGGAATCATCGCACTCGGCTACGAGCCGCCCTCGGCTGGACCGGCCGCTGGGTTCCGGCGAAGACGCACCTCACTACGGAGTGTCACCTTGTGTGTCCAAGAGAGGCAGTTCGGCCCACCGCCGTGCGTAGACGATCCGATGGTGTTGCAAGGTGAGATTCTCGCCGTGCGACGGTCTTCGGGGACGGTGGTCAAGTCCTCAACGAACACCACAGTGACTCTCCGCCTGGCGAGGGGGCAACCGGATCGCTGCGGCAGTTACTGAAGGAAGGGCCGGCTCCTGCAGCTGTGGGTCACCGCATCGTCCACGGCGGATCGGAGCTGCACAGCCACACTCTGCTCGATGACGATGTGCGTGCCCGCCTGGACCGGGTGGCAGACCTCGCGCCGTTGCACGTCCCGCAAGCACTGACCGTTCTGGACGCGGCTCGGGATCTGCTGCCGGGAGTTCCGCACGTCGCCTGCTTCGACACCGTCTTCCACGCCGGCTTGCCAGTTGCGGCACGGGAGTACGCGGTACCTTCCCGCTGGCGTGATGCGTACGGACTGCGCCGCTACGGCTTCCACGGTCTGTCCTACGCCTGGGCGCTGGCGCGCACTGCTGAACTCCTCGGCCGCCGTCCCGAGGAGCTGCACCTGGTGATCGTGCACCTTGGCGGTGGCTGCTCCGCCTGCGCGGTGCGCGATGGGCGCAGTGTCGACACGACGATGGGCTTCACGCCCTTGGAGGGTCTGGTGATGAGCCATCGCAGCGGCAGCGTCGACCCCGGCGCTCTGACCTGGCTGCTGACACGGAAGGCTGTGTCTGCGGACGAGATCGAGGACGCTCTGAACCACCGGTCCGGTCTGCTCGGCCTCTCCGGCACTTCGGATGACACGCGCGACCTGGTCCGAAGCCGGGTGGCCGGCGACGAGCGTGCCGCACTCGCTCTCGACGTCTTCACCCACCAGTTCCGTCGCGGCATCGCCGGGATGGCTGCATCCTTGGGCCGTCTGGATGCTCTCGTCTTCACCGGCGAGATCGGCGAGGACCAGCCTGAGGTTCGTGAAGAGGTGTGCGCCGGGCTGTCCGTGTTCGGCCTCACGGGCGGTCTGCGACCACTGATTGCCGAACGTCCCGAAATCATCAGTGAGCCCGGCGCGCGAGTTCCCGTCGTGGTCGTCCCCACCGGAGAGGCTCAGCAGATCAACCTTGAGACCCGGGCTCTCCTGGCTCACCGCTGAGGCAGGGCCGCCGCCACCGCCACGCCGGCATCCGGAGTTCACGCACAGGGCCTGACGCTTGCGGGGATCCGATGCTTCGAAGAAGCCCAGGGATCAGGCATGACGAGAGTGCCGGTCAAACGGTGGCCGCGATGTACCGGCTCTTTTTGACGTGTTCTTTAGACGTTGCTCAGCCTGGGGTCGTACGCTGCTGCCGCTCTCGCAACCAGAAGAGGGCGGGGTAACGCGCTTGCCCGGCTCTTGTACGAGGCATCAGCCGGATCCGCCCAGCACGATCTTCCACACACGGGTCGCCACTTGGAGGTTGAGCCGGTCCTCGACGTTCGCGAGGTCGTTGCCGCTGATGTCGTGGATGCGCTGAAGCCTGTAGCGCAGCGTGCTGCGGTGGATGTCGAGGGATGCGGCGGTCTCGTCGTAGTTGCCGCCGCAGTCGAAGTAACGGGCCAAGGTATCTGCCATGGCCGAGTTGTGTCGGGCGTCGTAATCGATGAGTTGCCCGAGCCACTCGTGGACGAACGCCTCCAGCTCCCGGAAATCGTTGCCAGGCCCCAGGATGCGGTAGAGACCGAGTTCGTCGAAGAACGTCATGCCGTATCGCTTGCGGGAGTGGCGCCGCACTTCCAGGGCGCGCTGCGCCTCCTGATATCGCTGGGGGATGTCGTCCGGGGTATCGCACGGGGAGCTCACGCCGATGGTCCCGGCCGGCGTCCCCGTCTCCAGGGTGAGCGCCTCGTACAGCGCTCGGGCGTGCGGCCTGTCATCAGCGAGCAGGACCACGTGCTCGGCACGTCGGGTCAGCAGTGAGCGCATGCCCACGGCAGAGGCCGCCCGGCCCACGGTCTGTGCGAAGGAATCGTCCGCGGTCCGGTCCGACCACTGCACCACGACGATGTAGTGACTGCGGTGCAGGTCGTGTCCGACGGCCTCGGACCGGGCGTAGGCGCTGGTCTCGTCCGTTCCTGCCAGTAGGTCGTCGGCCAGCTCGCGGTGCAGCCTCAGTTCCACTTCGGCCAGGTCGCGCAGGTGCGCCAGCTCCGGGGCGAGCGACGTGGCGGCCTGTTCCAGCGCGAGCACGGTCTGCTCGTCTGCCTCGTCCTGAGGGTCGACCAGGGCGAGCATGCCCAGGATCTCGCCGTGCGGGCGGATCAGAGTGATCAGTCGGTCGTTGATCCGCACCGGCCCGGCCTCCCGTGCGACGGCGTTCAGCAGTTCGTCCTGGCGCACGGGGTCGGGTTCCGGATAGGGGTCGGGGCGGCTGGGGCCTGCCCAGGACCTGAGCCGACCGAAGCAGTCCTCGACCAGAGCCGGGAGGCCGGTCAGCCCGTGCAGGGCTTGGGTGACGGCCTCCTCGGCATCGCCCGAGGCGGCGACGTCGGCCATGCGTGCGTGAACGGCTCGCCCGTACGCCAGCTCGGCTACGACGGCGATCAGCTGCCGCTGGAGGCCTGCGCGTTCCTCCCTCAGCCGGTGCAGCTCCAGGGCATCCTCGCGGCGGCGGCGATGCGCGAAGGCGACTGACAGCGCAGCCGCGGTGTGCAGGACGAGTGTGGCGAGCAGGGACCGCTCGGCTTCGGTGGGCCGGGAGCGGGACGTCACTACGAGGTAACCGTGGAGTCTCTCGGGTCCACGCAGCCCCAGCGCTTGGCCCCGGCACCTGCCGGGTACGGCTACAGGACCGTCCTGCCCGTCCAGCTCCCGCACCCGCCGGTCCACGGTCACGGCATGATCCTGGCGGTTCCTCGGGCTGGGGACCAGTTCACCGTCCGCTTCGAGATAGCCCGCCTCGGCGCTGTACGGCCCGGCGGCGGCTATGTGGTCCATGGCCAGGCGCAGGATCTCGCTTTCGTGCAGGTTGTCGGACAGGGTGCGGGCCAGCACCGTGAGTTGGTGGCGGGCGTGGTCGGCGGGGGGCCGAACAAGTGGGTGGGGCTCTTTGTGTGCGGCTGCGGGGGCTCGCCGGCGGCTGCGCCGCGCCGTACTGCCCTCCCCGTCGGAGCGGCGGTACAGGTTGTGCGGCCAGCTTCTGCCCATGGGATCACTCCCGAGCCCTCAGAGGGCGAGGCGAGCGGTGGTTTCGGGTACCACTCGCGAGCCACCCAGTGTGATATGTCCGTATTTTCAACTCTAGTACTCGTAGGGCGACCGGGCGCGTGCATTCCTGGCCGCCCAGGCGCAGGCGTCGAGCCACTCGGCTCGCCATCCTGGGGTGCGTAGGAAAACCTCCGCACACAAGCCCGCGGGAGGGGCGCCGCGATGACGGAACAGCATTGCAGGTCGGCCGTCTCGTAGGGACGTACCGGCTGGTTGTTCGGTCTTGTGAACCGACTCGGCCCCGTCGTCCCAGTTCGTACTTCGCTCCGCTCGACGAAGCCGAGCCGGTACGAGGTGGCCGCGACGACGCAGTACCTGGCGCGCCGCGGGGTGCCAGCGGAGGCCCCATCCGTAGCTGAACGAAAGTGAACCGGAAAGTCGGCGCAGGCCGCAGCACCGGGAGGAGTTCCTCATGGCTAGGGCAGTGGGTATCGACCTGGGTACCACCAACTCGGTGATCGCCGTGTGGGAGGGCGGCGAGCCGTCCGTCGTGCCCAACACCGAGGGCAACCGGACGACACCGTCCGTGGTTGCCTTCACCGACACCGGGGAGCGCCTGGTGGGCCAGATGGCCCGGCGCCAGGCGATCCTCAACCCCAAGGGCACCATCTACTCGGCCAAGCGATTCATAGGCCGGCACTTCGACGAGATCTCCGACGAGGCGAAAGCGGTGGCGTACGACGTCGTCGAGGGCGACGGCGGGGCGGCCCGCTTCGAGGTGCGCGACAAGCTGTACGCGCCTGAGGAGATCAGCGCACAGGTCCTGCGCAAACTCGCCGACGACGCCTCCAAGCAGATGGGGGAGCGCGTCACGGAGGCGGTCATCACGGTGCCCGCCTACTTCAACGACGCCCAGCGCACCGCCACCAAGGATGCCGGTCGGATCGCGGGTCTGGAGGTGCTGCGGATCATCAACGAGCCGACCGCGGCCGCCCTCGCGTACGGCATGGACAAGAAGGAGCACGAGACCGTCCTCGTCTTCGACCTGGGCGGCGGCACCTTCGACGTGAGCATCCTCGACGTCGGCGACGGCGTGGTGGAGGTGCGCTCCACCGCCGGGGACAGCCACCTGGGCGGCGACGACTTCGACCGGCGTCTGGTGGACCATCTCGCAGACGGCTTCCAGAAGGAGAACGGCATCGACCTGCGTAATGACCCGCAGGCGCTGCAACGGCTGTTCGAAGCGGCGGAGAAAGCCAAGACCGAGCTCAGTTCGGTGACGCAGACGCAGGTCAGCCTGCCGTTCATCACCGCCGACGCGTCGGGCCCCAAACACCTCACCGACTCCGTCATGCGGTCCACATTCGAGCAGATCACCGGCGACCTCGTGGAACGGTGCCTGGAGCCGGTCCAGCAGGCAATGGCCGACGCCAAGGTCGGTGAGAGCGACATCGACGAGGTCATCCTCGTAGGCGGCTCCACACGCATACCAGCGGTCCAGGCCCTGGTG
This sequence comes from Streptomyces sp. NPDC057428, assembly GCF_042803195.1. Classification (NCBI taxonomy): domain Bacteria; kingdom Bacillati; phylum Actinomycetota; class Actinomycetes; order Kitasatosporales; family Streptomycetaceae; genus Streptomyces; species Streptomyces sp. NPDC057428. The sequence continues at coordinate 48,603 of NZ_JBHVCT010000040.1, read as the reverse complement.
CGCCGGCTGACTGGCGGCAAGGACCCCAACATGAGCGTCAACCCCGACGAAGTCGTGGCCCTGGGCGCCGCGATCCAGGCCGGGGTGCTCAAGGGCGAGGTCAAGGACGTCCTGCTGCTCGATGTCACGCCCCTGTCGCTGGGCGTCGAGACGCGCGGCGGAGTCATGACGAAGATCATCGAGCGGAACACCACCATCCCGGTGCGGCGTACCGAGACGTTCTCCACGGCCGAGGACAACCAGCCGGCCGTCGATGTGGTGGTCCTCCAGGGGGAGCGCGAGCGTGCTGCCGACAACCGGGTGCTCGGCCGGTTCCAGCTCACCGACATCCGGCCGGCGCCGCGAGGCGAACCCCAGATCGAGGTCACCTTCGACATCGACGCCAACGGCATCCTCAATGTCAAGGCGCGCGACGGGGACACCGGCAAGGAACAAGGCATCACCATCAGCGAAAGCTCCAACCTGGACCGCGGTGAGGTCGAGCGCATGGTCCAGGAGGCCGAACGCAACCAGGGCCAGGACCGGGAGCTCCGCGAGGCCGTAGACGCACGCAACGAACTCGACGCGGTCGCGTACCAGGTCGAGAAGCGCCTCGCCGAACTGGGCGACGCGGCCCCCGCGCACGAGAAGGCGCGCGCCGAGATGCTCGTCTCCGACGCCCGGGCAGCGGTCAAGGAAGAGGCAGGCGTGGAGCGTGTGCGGCCACTGGCCTCCGAACTCCAGCAGGTCCTCGCCGGACTGGCTGCCCAGCAGGGTGCCACCGCCACGGGAGGCCCGGGCCAGGACGCCGCCACCGGCGCTTCCCCGAGTGGTGGCGACGGTGACGACGATGTCATCGACGCCGAGTTCGACAAGAGTTGAGGCCGCCATGCCCCGCCCCCAAGAACCCGACCGGGCCACGCCGGCCGAACCGGCCCCGGAAGGCGCCGTACGCCCTCCCCGCGAGGACTCGCGTCAACCCGGCCCGACTCCCCGGCCGCCGGCGACAAACGACGAAACGGGACTCGACGCCGTCGGCCCTGCACCCGCGGAGGGCGACTACAGAGCCGCGATGCAGGAACTGGAGGACCGCTGGCGGCGCACGCTCGCCGACCTCGACAACCTGCGCAAGCGTCACGCCAGGGAACTGGAGCGGGAGCGGACGGTCGAGCGTGCCCGTACCGCTGCTGCCTTCCTGCCCGTCCTCGACAACCTCGAACTCGCCCTGTCCCACGCCGACGCCGATTCGGATGCGATCGTGGAAGGCATCCGGGCAGTCCGCGACCAGGCGGTAAACGTCCTCGAACTGCTCGGCTTCCCGCGGCACGCGGAGACCGGCGTCCCCTTCGACCCGGCCCGGCACGAGGTGGTCAGCGTGGTCGACGACCCCGACGTCGAGCCGGGCACCGTCGTGCAGGTGCTGCGTCCGGGCTACGGCGACGGCGATCGGCAGCTCAGGCCCGCCACCGTGACTGTCGCGAAGCGGGAGTGATCTGTCATGGCACGGGACCTCTACGAAGTGCTGGGAGTGTCGCGGAACGCGAGCCAGGACGAGATCCAGCAGGCATATCGCAAGCTTGCCCGCAAACACCATCCCGACGTCAACAAGGACCCGGCGGCGGAGGAACGCTTCAAGGAGCTCAACGAGGCTTACAGCGTCCTGTCAGACCCGAAGACCCGGGCACGCTACGACCGCTTCGGCGAAGACTTCCGCAAGATCCCCGAAGACTTCGACGAGCGGGTCGCGGCCGGAGCGGGCGGCGGATTCCGTACCCAGCGGACCGCAGGCGCGGGCGGCCCCCGCGTCCGGTACACCACCGGCTTCGGCGATGGCTTCTCAGCCGAGGATGTGGACATCGAGGACCTGTTCGGCTCGCTCTTCGGCGCAGGCGCCGGCGCCGGCTCCGCAGGCGTACCGGGAGCCGACCAGGAGGCCGAACTGCCGCTCACCGTCGAGGAGGCGTACAAGGGCGGCCGCCGTACCGTCACACTCGCCGGGCCCACCGGGCAGCCGCGGCGCTACGAGGTCGACGTCCCACCGGGCGTCACCGACGGGCAGCGCATCCGGCTGGCCGGAGAGGGAGGGCGGGGCAGTGGTGCCGCACCCGCGGGCGACCTGCATCTGCGGGTGAGGATTCAGCCCCATCCTCAGTTCCGGCTGGACGGCCGCGACGTCCATGTGCAGCTCCCGGTCAGCCCCTGGGAGGCGGCCCTGGGCGCGACCGTGCCGGTGCCCACCCCCGGCGGTGGCACAGCCAAGGTCACGGTGCCTGCCGGCTCGTCCACCGGCCGTCGACTGCGGCTGCGCGGCGAGGGCATGCCGAACCCGCGCGGTGCGAACGGCAACCTGTACGCCGAACTCCGCGTCATGGTGCCACCCACGCTCGGCGACCGGGAGCGTGAACTGTTCGAGGAGCTCGCCGCGACCTCCTCGTTCGACCCCAGGAGGACGCGATGAACGACCGACCCACGGGAACGGCAGGTATCGGCCGGTCCGGTGCAGGTGACCGTCCGGGACAGCCGGTCACCTATGTCGCCACCGCTTCGACGGCTGCCCGGTACGCGCTCGTTCCCACCCCGAGACTTTCCCTGGAGGCCGTGGCCCGTCGATCGGGTCTCCATCCTGATCTGGTCCGCCGGTTCGTCGCCCTCGGGCTGGTCGACGCCGAACGCGACGCCGCCGGCCACCTGGTTTTCGACCGCGACGCCCCAGCGGGACTTGCCCGCATCCAGCGGCTGCGCTCCGGACTCTGCCTCAATTACGCATCCATCGGGCTGGTGCTCGACCTGCTCGACCGCATCAGCCTGCTCGAAACCGCCCTGCGCGCCCGCGGCACGAGGAGTGATACACCCCCATGGACATGAACCGTCTCACACAGAAATCCCAGGAAGCCCTTCAGGAGGCCCAGACCGCGGCCGGCCGCATGGGGCAGACCGAAGTGGACGGAGAACACCTGCTGCTCGCACTCCTCGATCAGGAGGACGGTCTGATCCCACGGCTGCTGCAGCAGGCCGGAGCCGAGCCGGAGGAACTGCGCGCGGCCGTGCGCAAGGAAGTCTCCCGCCGCCCGAAGGTCACCGGCCCCGGTGCGACACCCGGCCAGGTCTTCGTCACTCAGCGCCTCGCCGGCCTGCTCGACGCCGCTGAACGGGAGGCCAAACGCCTCAAGGACGAGTACGTGTCCGTGGAGCACCTCCTGCTCGCCCTGGCTGAAGAGGGGGCATCAACAGCCGCCGGACGTCTGCTCAACCAGGCCGGGATCACGAGGGACTCGTTCCTGGGCGCGCTGACCCAGGTCCGCGGCAACCAGCGCGTCACCTCCGCCAACCCCGAGGTGGCCTACGAGGCTCTGGAGAAGTACGGCCGCGATCTCGTCGCCGAGGCCAAGGAAGGCAGGCTCGACCCGGTCATCGGCCGGGACGCCGAGATCCGCCGCGTCACCCAGATCCTGAGCCGCAAGTCCAAGAACAATCCGGTTCTCATCGGTGACCCCGGTGTCGGCAAGACCGCCATCGTCGAGGGCCTCGCCCAGCGCATCGTACGCGGCGATGTCCCCGAAGGACTCCGCGACAAGATCGTGTTCGCCCTCGACATGGGCTCCCTGGTCGCCGGCGCCAAGTACCGGGGCGAGTTCGAGGAACGCCTCAAGGCCGTGCTCAGCGAGGTCAAGGCCGCACAGGGCGGCATCTTGCTCTTCGTCGACGAACTGCACACCGTGGTCGGTGCGGGCGCCGCCGAAGGGGCCATGGACGCGGGGAACATGCTCAAGCCGATGCTCGCCCGCGGCGAATTGCACATGATCGGCGCCACCACCCTCGACGAGTACCGCAAACACATCGAAAAGGACGCCGCGCTCGAACGACGATTCCAGCAGGTCCTGGTCGACGAGCCCAGCCTCGAGGACGCCATCTCCATCCTGCGTGGACTGCGTGAGCGCCTGGAGGTCTTCCACGGCGTCAAGATCCAGGACACCGCGCTGGTCTCCGCCGCCACCCTCAGCCACCGCTACATCACTGATCGATTCCTGCCCGACAAGGCCATCGACCTCGTCGACGAGGCATGCGCCCGGCTGCGTACCGAGATCGACTCCATGCCTGCCGAACTCGACGAGATCACCCGCCGCGTCACCCGCCTGGAGATCGAGGAAGCCGCCCTCTCCAAGGAGACCGACCCCGCCAGCGAAACCCGTCTGGAGGAGCTGCGCAAGGAACTGGCCGACCTCCGCGGTGAAGCCGACGCCAAACACGCCCAGTGGGAGGCCGAACGGCAGGCGATCCGGCGTGTGCAGGAGCTGCGCCAGGAACTGGAGCAGGTCCGCCACGAGGCGGAGGAGGCCGAACGCGCCTACGACCTCAACCGCGCCGCCGAACTCCGGTACGGCCGACTCCAGGACCTGGAGCGCCGACTCGCAGCGGAGGAGGAGCAGCTGGCCACCAGGCAGGGACAGAACCGGTTGCTGCGCGAGGTGGTCACCGAAGAGGAGATCGCAGAGATCGTCGCCGCCTGGACCGGCATCCCGGTCGCCCGTCTGCAGGAGGGTGAACGCGACAAGCTGCTGCGCCTCGACGAGATCCTTCGCGAGCGCGTCGTCGGCCAGGACGAGGCCGTCAAGCTCGTCACCGACGCAATCATCCGAGCCCGCTCCGGCATCCGCGACCCCCGCCGCCCCATCGGTTCCTTCATCTTCCTCGGCCCCACCGGCGTCGGCAAGACCGAGCTGACAAAGACCCTCGCCCGGGCACTGTTCGACTCCGAGGAGAACATGGTCCGCCTCGACATGAGTGAGTACCAGGAGCGGCACACCGTCAGCAGGCTCATGGGCGCACCACCTGGATACGTCGGCTACGAGGAAGGCGGCCAACTCACCGAGGCCGTACGCCGCAAGCCGTACTCGGTCGTGCTGTTCGACGAGATCGAGAAGGCGCACAGCGACGTCTTCAACACCCTGCTGCAGATACTCGACGACGGCCGCATCACCGATGCTCAGGGCCGCACCGTCAACTTCCGCAACACCGTGATCATCATGACGTCCAACATCGGCTCCGAGCACCTCCTCGACGGCGCCACCGCCGATGGTGAGATCAAGCCTGACGCCCGCGCCCTGGTGATGGGCGAGCTGCGCGGGCACTTCCGTCCGGAGTTCCTCAACCGCGTCGATGACATCGTGCTGTTCAAGCCGCTGGGTGAGCGGCAGATCGAACGTATCGTGGAGCTGCAGTTCGACGAACTACGGAAGCGACTCGCAGAACGTCGCATCAACGTGGAACTCACCGATGCGGCCCGAGAGCTGATCTCCCACCAGGGCTACGACCCGGTGTACGGGGCCCGGCCGCTGCGGCGGTACATCTCCCACGAGGTCGAGACGCTGGTCGGGCGTGCCCTTCTGCGCGGCGACGTCCAGGACGGCGCGACGGTCCGTGTCGACGCCGAACACGGAGAGCTGGTGGTCACCTACGACCAGCAGCAAGAGGCCCGGGAAGCGAGGCCATCGTGAACACCACCCGTGCAACGACGGTGACCTGCCCGCACTGCGGGCGCGACAACCGCATTCCTGTTGCCGCCGAGGGACGCCCCAAATGCGGCCACTGCAAGCAGCCGCTGCCCTGGGTCGTCGACGCGGGTGACGACGACTTCACCGAAGTCGCCGACAACGCCGTCCAACCTGTCGTCGTCGACCTCTGGGCCACCTGGTGCGGCCCCTGCCGCATGGTCAGCCCCGCCCTCGAACAGGTCGCCCGCGACCTCGCCGGACGGATCAAGCTCGTCAAAGTCGACATCGACAAGAACCCGGAAGTCAGCCGGCGGTTCGAGGTCCAAGCAGTGCCCACACTGCTCGTTCAAGACCGAGGCGAGACCGTGGCCCGACAGGCCGGTGCGGCGCCGGCGCACGTCCTGCGCCAGTGGGTCGAACAGGCCCTGGAAGGCCGACAGACCACCGCGGGGCGGTGATTCACCGTGGACCGCCCACCAGACCATCCATGAGAGGAGAACGTCATGGCCACGATTCCGGATCCGCACCTGGCAATGGTGCGTCCAGTGACGCCGCGTACCCCACAGGGCTGCGAGGAGTGCCTCAGGGAGCACTCCCCATGGTTGCACCTGCGGCTCTGCCTCACCTGCGGACACGTCGGCTGCTGCGACTCCTCACCCCTCAAACACGCCCGACGACACGCGGGAACCGCCGAGCACCCCATCGTGCAGTCCTTCCAGCCGGGAGAAGACTGGCGCTGGTGCTACGTCCACGAGGCCTTGGTCTGATGAGTACTGCCCAGCACAAGAATGGTGCGGTCCGCGAGACGCCGGACCGATACGGGGCGTTCCCGCGCCTGACACCGGAACAACTTCAGAACCTGACCGCGCACGGTGAGCGCCGGAGGACCACGGAAGGTGAGGTGCTGTACCGGGAGGGCGAGCCGTTCCGGGAGTTCCTCGCGATCCTCAGCGGGACCGTCGAGATCCTTCAGGACCACGGCGGGCCGGAAGAGCGCACGGTGGCGGCACACGGACCCGGCAGGTTCCTGGGTGAACTCGGGATGCTGGAGGGGCAGGCGGCGTTCGACACCGCCGTGGTGCGTGAGGCCGGTGAGATCCTGGCGGTACCGGTGGAGCGCCAACGCACCTTGGTCGGCCGCGACCCCGTACTCGGCGACCTGATCCTCCGCGCCTATCTGGGCCGACGGTATCTGCTCATCGGCCTCGGCGCAGGCTTCCGCATCCTGGGATCGTGCTACTCGCGGGACACGCTGCGGCTGCGTGAGTTCGCTGCCCGCAACCGGTTGCCCCACCGCTGGCTGGATCTGGAGAGGGACAAGGAGGCTGAGGCGCTGCTGCGTCGGTTCTCCATCCGCCCCGAGGAAACTCCGGTGGTGGTCTGGAAGGGCGAGCGGGTGCTGCGCAATCCGAGCAACGCCGAACTCGCCAGGCTCATCGGGCTGCCCGCCCCCACGGCGAAGGCCGCCCAGTGCGACGTGATGGTGGTCGGCGCGGGCCCCGCGGGACTCGCCGCAGCCGTGTACGGCGCATCCGACGGCCTCACCACGATTTCCGTCGACGCCGTGGCCACCGGAGGCCAGGCAGGCACCTCGTCCCGCATCGAGAACTACCTCGGCTTCCCGTCAGGCATCTCCGGAGGCGAGCTCACCGAACGGGCGGTGCTCCAGGCCCACAAATTCGGTGCCCGCCTCATGGTCCCGGCCCAGGTCAACAGGCTCATCCCGCAGGACGACGAGTACGTAGTCACCTTCACAGACGGGTCCCAAGTCCGGGCCGACGCCGTGGTGCTCGCATCAGGTGTCCGGTACCGCAGGCTCGAGGTGCCCGGCATCGAGCGTCTGGAGGGCATCAGCGTCCACTACGCGGCGACCGTGCACGAGGCCAGTCTCTGCGAGGCGGACCCGGTCGCCGTGGTCGGCGGGGGCAACTCCGCCGGACAGGCGGCGCTGTTCCTGGCCCGCCACGCGTCCGGAGTCCACCTCCTCGTCCGGGGCGGCGACCTCAACGCGAACATGTCGCGTTACCTGGTGGACCAGGTGGAACGGCACCCGAAGATCGAGGTGCTGCTCCACACCGAAGTCCGGGGCGCCTCCGGGAAGGAGAAACTGGAGTCGCTGAGCATCGAGGACAACGCGAAGGGTGAACGCCGCACGCTGCCGGCCGCCGCGCTGTTCGTGTTCATCGGGGCTCGCCCGCGCACGGAGTGGCTGAGGGGCGTGCTCGCCCTGGACGAGAAGGGCTTCGTCCTGACCGGGGCGGACGCCCAGGCTGCTGCCGACGCGAACCGGTGGGACCCGCTCGGCCGTGGTCCGTTGCTGCTGGAGACCAGCCTCCCCGGGGTCTTCGCAGCCGGCGACGTCAGGAGCGGCTCGGTCAAACGGGTTGCCTCGGCCACCGGTGAAGGTGCCGTGGCGATCCGCCTCGTGCACGAGCACCGGGAAAATGCCGGCAACCTGGTCCGCACCGCAGGCCCTGTAGGGCCTCGGCCGTGACGGGCCAAGCCATGCCCTGTCCGTGCCCTGGCACTGATTTCTCACCGGCAGACCCTCAGGTGGCTGGAAACCACCCAGTCCAGTTGCGCAGCAGAGGGCTGCCTTATCCGCTCGCGGCCGCTCGTCGGCGCCGGCCCGCGCCGTGGCTCATCGAACCAGTGTGGCACCGGCCCCAGCCAGGTCGTGTACCGAAAATGGATCCGGGACACTCCGGACGCTCATGTGAGCGAGGCCGGTGAAGGTGTCTGTCGCGCGGTTCCCGGCGCAATCAGGGTCGGCCACGGGCCAGTACCTGTTCGGGCGCGCCAAGCCGCTCGATCACCGCCCACGCACACCGCACGGCTGGCTGCACCTGAGCGGGGTCTCCCGCCACAATCTGCACGACGTGTCCGTCGACGTACCGCTCTGCGTACTGACGGCGGTGACGGGCGTGTCCGGTTCCGGAAAGTCGACGCTGGTGACGCAGGTGCTCGCCGAGGTCGTCCGAGGGCACCTCGGACTCGTACCCGAGGAGCCCGACGAGGCGCAGTTGGAGGTCGACGTCCAGGACGCGTCGGGGGTCGAGTCGTTCGACCGGCTGGTCCGGGTCGACCAACGGCCCATCGGCCGAACCCCCCGGTCCAACCTTGCCACGTACACGGGGATGTTCGACGCGGTGCGCAAGCTGTACGCGGCGACGGACGAGGCCAGGGCGCGCGGCTACTCGGCCGGGCGGTTCTCCTTCAACGTGCCCGAAGGGCGGTGCGAGACCTGCCAGGGCGAAGGATTCGTCGCGGTGGAACTGCTCTTCCTGCCTGGTACCTACGCGCCGTGCCCAACCTGCCAGGGTGCCCGGTACAACGCCGAAACGCTGGAAGTCACCTACCGCGGCAAGAACATCGCGGAAGTGCTGGGGCTGTCCGTCGACGCCGCCGCCCAGTTCCTGTCCGCCGTCCCGGCCGCCTCCCGCAGTCTGGAGACGTTGCGCGAGGTAGGGCTGGGGTACCTGCGGCTGGGGCAGCCCGCGACGGAGCTCAGCGGTGGTGAGGCGCAACGCATCAAACTGGCCACCGAACTGCAGCGAGCCCGCCGCGGCCACGCGCTCTACCTGCTCGACGAGCCGACGGCGGGGCTGCACCCCTCGGACGTCGCACTGCTGCTGCGTCAGCTGCACCGGCTCGTCGACGCGGGCAACACGGTCGTCCTCGTCGAGCACGACCTGGACACGATCGTCACCGCCGACTGGGTCATCGACCTCGGGCCGGGCGGCGGCGACGCGGGCGGACGGGTGGTAGCGGCGGGGCCGCCGGCCAAGGTGGCGAGGGCCCGCCGCAGCGTCACCGCGCCCTATCTCGCGGCCCGGCTCGCGGGCTCCTGACGACGGCGCGAGGGGCTGAGCACCGGTCACAGGGGGCAGGCCCCGTGCTGGGAGAACGAGGAGATCCGGCCGGGCCAATCGCACCGGCGGGACGGGCCAGCGTGTCATCGCAGCGCCGACGCCACCCCGGGGGCATCCTGTGGGCACTTGCGGTCGCGGGGACAGACAACGAGAAGGATCCAGTCATGCAAGCGTCGTCGCAGGGCGTTACGGTAGTGGCTCTCCTCGCGGACCCGGACGCACCGACCGAGATCGCGAAGCGCCTGGCACGGGCCCTTCCTGCTCGGCTCGCCGACAAGTCAGGCCAGGGGCAGCGGTTCGATGTCGAGGTGGTCAGCAAGCCCTTCACCGCAGGGGCCGAGGACCCGTCCACCTTGATGCGCCGGATCGTGGACCGCGGAAGTGCGGAGAACTGGGACGTCGTCGTGGCTCTTACCGACCTTCCGCTGCACTCACACAGGCGAAGGCTCGTTGTGGATCTGAGTCACGAACACGGGGCGGCGTTGCTGTCCCTTCCGTCCCTGGGGGGCTGGCGGCTGCAGAGAAAGGCCCGGCGGGCCGTGGAGGAAGCCGTGCTCAGCTTGACAGGCCCGCCGGCCACCGGGGCTGAGCGTGCTCCGCGAAGCCAGTCACCGCTGGGGCCCTTCGCCGGTCGTCTCGCACCTATCCATCCGGGCCCGGTCGATGAGGAGGAGTTCGCCGATCTGCGCTACGTCGCCAGCGGGCCGCGCGGTTACCTCAGAGTGCTCGTCGGTATGGTCCGCGCCAACCGGCCCTGGCGGCTGGTGCCGGGCCTTTCGAAAGCCCTGGCCGCCGCACTCGCCACGGGAGCCGTTGCCACTGTGGACTCCACCGTCTGGAGCCTGGCTACGTCCCTGAGCACGCCACGCCTCGTCATCGCCACGGTCGGTTCTGCCGGGCTCATGATCGGCTGGCTGATCGTGGACGCGAACCTGTGGCATCGAGCAGCGGAGGGCTCGCCGGAGGCGAGGCAGAGGGCGGCTCTCTACAACACCTCGACCGTAGTGACCGTGAGTATCGGGGTACTCGTCTGCTACGTGGGCCTGATGGCCATCAACTTTGTGTGGGCGCTGTTCATCCTCAACGACCAGGTGTTCGCTTCCATGACACGAAACCCGTTGAACACAGCTGACTACTGGACGCTGTCATGGTTCGTGGCTTCGATCGCCACAGTGGGCGGCGCGCTGGGATCAGGCTTGGAGAGCGACGAGGCGATCAGGGCAGCGGCCTACTCAAAGCGCGAACAGGAACGTCTCCACATGCTCCAGGACGAGCACGATGGCTAGCTGTACGGAGATGCACAGGAGCCGGTGGCGATGGAGTACGGCTCATCCCGCCCGTCTCCTTGACGGCGGTGATGAGACGAACGTGATGGTGCGTCTGGTGACCGGGCTGACGGAGGGCAGATCGGTTGTTCAGCAGTACATCGGCTCGTCGGCGTTTGCCGGACCTTCGGCCGGAGGTATCCGCAGTAGCAGCGTCCTGTCCCAGCACCTGCGGCCGTCACCCTGTTCTCGGGCCGTGCGGGAAGCTCTCCCGCACGACGGCCGAACCAATATCCGGCCGACGCGAGCCGGCATGACCTTCCGGCTGGGCTCACGCCCGTGACGTGGCCGCGGGCCTTCAGGGAAGTCCTTCGGTCCGGACTCAGAATCGAGGAGACGCGGCTGGAGCCCCTGCTCGCGCTTCGCACGGCCGTCGGTGTGGCTATCGTCATCGGGCCGGCGCTATGGCTCGGCTCCCCTGCGTACGCCGCATCCGCTGCCCTCGGCGCTTTCTCCGCCGGTGGGGCCACCTTCCAGCGCACCTGGCGCCCACGCAAGGTGATCGCGCTCGGCGCCGGCGCGGGGCTGGCGCTCAGTACCCTGGTGGGATACCTGGCGGCGGGGCGACTCGTGACGTTCCTTCCGCTGCTGGCCCTGTGGGCCTTTGTCGCGGGGCTGGCGTGGGCCGTCGGATCCACCGCCGGTATCGTCGCAGCGACGACGGTCGGCAGCATGCTGGTGACCATCACCCTGCCCACGAGCGTCGGACGAGCCCTGGAGCACGCCGGGATCATCGCGCTCGGCGGGGTGGCACAGACCGTCCTGATCTTGCTGTTCCCGATCCGCCGATGGGGCGCGCATCGTGACGCGCTCGCCGACGCCCTGGCCGCCGTGGCGGACTACGCCCGCCAGCTCCGGCACGACCCGACCGCCCGGTTCGACCCGGAGCCGTTGATGACAGCCCGGGACGCGGCCGCCGTCACGCCCTCACAGGCTCGCACCCGTCCCACCGTCCTCCACGGCCCGCGAGGGCTTGCCGAGCGCATTCTGCCGGCCATCGCCGCGCTCGCCGACCCGGACGTCGGCGCCCCGGCGGAGGGACCTGGGAGGGACCGTGCGCGGGAGCTGCTCGACGCGGCCGCCGAGGTGTTGGATGCGGCCGCCCGATCGATCCGCCGCGGCACCCCCGTCGAGGTGCCGCCCAGGGCTGTGGACCTCCTGCGTGGAGACGAGGAGAACGAGGTGCTCGAGGGTCCCGCGCGGCAGGCCGCCGAGAGGCTCGCGGGACTGCTCGGTGAGGCGCTGGAGATCGCTGAGTGCGGCAACGCGTACAGAAGCACGCCCGCGCAGCATGGCCCCGCGGGCGTTCAGTTCCTGGTGCGCCCGACCATGTTCCGGCTGATCCCGGTCATCGTGCGGGCCGTCCGTCGTGAGCTCCGCCACGACTCGCCCGTCTTCCGGCATGCCGTTCGGCTGGCGGCGGTAGCCACGCTCGGCTACCTGATCGCCGCCCGGCTGCCCCTGGGGCACGGCTACTGGGCGCCCATCGCCTCGGTGATGGTGATGCGTCCGGACTTCCACCGGACGTACGCGCGTGCGGTCGCCCGTCTCGCCGGGACGCTGGTGGGGGTCGCGCTCGCCACCGGGGTGGTGCGGGCCCTGGGCCCGGACGCCTATGTGTTCGGTGCGCTGGCGGTGGTCTCGGCGGGCCTGTCGTACACCCTGGTCCGTACCGGCTATGCCTACTCCCAGTGCTTCACCGCCGCGTACGTCGTCTTCCTGCTCGGCATGGGCGGCCAGGCATGGGAACAGACGGTCCCGGAGCGGATGGTACTCACCTTGCTGGGCGGGGCCCTGGCGATGCTGGCCTACGCGGTGTTCCCGGCATGGGAGACGCCCCGGCTGCCGGGCCGGCTTGCGGACTGGCTCGCCGCCAACGGCCGCTACGCGGCCGCGGTACTCCGCAGCTACGCCGAACCGACCAGGGAGCGCCGTGCCGACATGCGCAGTGCCCAACTGGCGAGCAGGAGAGCGCGTGCCGCTTGGCAGGAGGCATTCGACCAGGCCAAGCAGGAACCGGTTCGCCCCAGGGGCCTGACTTCGCGTGAAGCGGAAGAGGCACAGAAGGCGCTCAAAGGGTTCGACAGGGCGGCAACGCTCATGCAGAACCACGTCCCGCTGGACGACGACCCTTCCGCTCCCGAGGCGGAGGGGCTCGCCAAGGCCCTGGAAACGGACACGGCGCAGGCGGCAGCCGACATGCGTGAGCACAGGAATCCGGACTGGGGACGCGTGGAGAGAGCTCTCCGGGCGTGGGATGGCGCCGGTGCCCGGAGCCCGGCGCTACGGCGCGAGGCGGACCTGCAGAAGCGCGCCCTGGAGGACCTTGCGACAGCCGTAAGCCGCACCCCCCTGGAGCGCGATGTCGGCTCCGTGCGCGAGGAGCAGCGGGTGCGGGAGGCCATGGACGCTGAAGGCGATGGCCCAGGACCCGTGCACCGGGGTGGGTGACTGTCCTGGCGACGGCAAGTGCTCCAATAGGCGACGCAGTCCGCAACGTGCTTCCCGCCGCGTCTTCCTGCTTTCCTGAGGTGTCATGCTTCCGAACAGCACTGAATCCTCGTGATCACCAGGTGGCTGGGGGCGTCAGGTGCCGGGGGCTGTCGGTTCGGATCGGACCGGTGGCCGCTTTCTCGTCGAACAAGACGTCACTCCTATGGGTTCGAGTCGCACCCGCCCCACCGGGCATCCCCAGGCAGAGTCGTTCTGACCTGGGGAAACGCGTTTTCCGGGAGTCGTTTTGCGGGCGGCGAGCATGGGCCTTCGCGTATGGAAGGTGAGCCCTGAGCGGCTGTGAGCTGGTCTTCTGTGGAAACCTCGGCTACCCGTGCCGCCAGTTCGGCGGCCTCGGCGCTCCCGGACGTACCGTCCGGACCGACCACGATGGTTCGCCTCATGGCCGCGCACCTCCTTGTACCGTGGCGTTCCCGCGTACCGTGTCGTCCTCGTCGTACGCGAAATGGGCGGATACCGACACCACCCCGTCGACCATCGAGCACATCCGCTCGACCGCTGGGACCATGCCCCGGAACGGCAGCCTGCCGGCGAGCTCCACACGTCCGTCGCGCACCGCGACCGTGAGCGGTGCCGGGTCGATCCGCAGGGTGCCGGCGAGGACGTCCTCGATGATCTCCCGCTGAATGCTCTCGTCCTTCCGAAGGAAGATGCCCAGGAGATCCCGGCGGCTCACGATCCCCACCAGCCGGTCCTCCTCGTCGGCCACCACCAGCCGCTTGACGCCTTGGACCTCCATGAGCCGTGCCGCTTCCACGACGGTCCACTCCGGTCGGGCGCACACGGCGGGTGCCGACATCAGCTCCTGCGCGCGGATCCCTTCGGCCTTCGCCCGCTCCCACGCCTTCAGTGCCGGTACGGCCGGGAGGTCGCCCGGCGCAGCCTGATCGGCGGTCTTGCGCAGCAGGTCGCCCTCCGAGACGACTCCGATCACCCGGTTCTCGGCGTCCACGACGGGAACCGCGGTGACCCGATGCGCGGAGAGGACCCGCACGATCTCCTTGAACGGCGCGTCTCCGCGCACGCTCACCACCTCGCTGGTCATGAGCTCGCCGATCCTGCGATGACGCATCACCGACTCCTTCCTTCCGTGACCGGGGCGGCCCCGGTCACCAGACGGTCGGCACACCCGTCCCAGGTGACGAGAGCCGGGTAGTCGTCCTCCGTGAGTTCCTGGCCGCTGAGTTCGGCGAGTGCCGCGACGAATTCGAGGAAGTCCAGCGAGTCGAGTTCGAAGGCGTCCCGAAGTCCTTCGTCGGGCGCGAGCCCCGAGAAGTCGGCGTCCGGCACGATCCGCTGGACGGCCTGCCGTACGAGCGCGCGTGCCTGGTCGTGTTTCACAGTTCCTCCGGTCGTTGCAGCAGCCGGTCAAGGGCGGTGAGAAGACGTGCGCCCGTGGCACCGTCGGCCGCCCGGTGGTCGGCGGAGAGCGTGGCGGTCAGCATCGGGTGGACGCCCAGCAGGCCGTCCACGGCCACGGGCCGCTCGACGATCCGGCCGAGTCCGACGAGTGCGACCTGCGGCGGGTAGACGACGCCGAGGACCGACTCGACGCCCTGATCGCCGAGGTTGGTGACGGTGATGCCGGGGTCGGCTGTCTCCGACGCGCGGAGCCGTCCGCCGCGTGCCCGCGCCACGAGGTCCTTCATGCCGGCCATCACCTCGGCCACCGACAGGGTGTCCGCGTTGCCGAGGACCGGTGCCGACAGACCTCCGCCGCGCAGGGACACCGCGACCCCGAGCCGAACCTCCTCGGCCGGGACGAACGCGTCGTCGATCCAGTACCCGTTGAGCTCGGGGACCTTGCGGGCGCACAGTGCCACGGCCTTCAGCATGAGGGCCGCGGGAACCAGTCGCTCGGACAGCGGGAGTGTCCGGTTGCGTGTGTGCATCCAGTCCAGCGCGGCCGCCATGTCGACGGTCGTGGAGAGGTAGAAGTGCGGGATCTCACGCTTCGAGCGGGCCATGAGGCGGCCGGTGGCCCTTCGCGCCGTAGCTGCTCGTGCCGCCGACGTCGCGGCTGTCACCGGGCGCCCTTCGCGAGCCGGGGGCCGGGGAGCCGCCGTAGGGGCCGTCGCGCCCCGTTCCCGCGCGACGGTACGGACGTCCTCGGCGCGGATCGTGCCGCTCCGGCCGCTGCCGGTCAATGCGTTCAAGTCGACGGCGAGCTCCGCGGCGAGCCGCCGGGCGAACGGCGATGCCTTGACCCGCTCGGGCTTGGACTCCGGAGGCGCAGTGGGAGGCTGTGCATCAGGTGCCTGATGGGGCGGAGTGGCTGCGTGGTCCACATCCGCCCGGGTGATCCGTCCGCCTCGCCCCGAGCCATGGACGTGCGCGAGGTCGACATGGTGCTCCTCCGCGATACGGCGGACCAGCGGTGTGGTTGTAGACGGTTGCCTCAACCGGTCGCCCTCCTCGACGACGGCGGCAGTCTCGTCGGCCGACGTCTCGATGACAGCCAGCGGCGTGCCCACCGGCACCGTGGCGCCTTCCTCGGCGAGCAGGCTGCGGACCGTCCCGGTCTGGAAGCACTCCACCTCGATCGAGGACTTGGCGGTCTCGACCACCGCGACGACATCACCATGCGACACCCGGTCGCCCGGCCGCACCAGCCACTGGGACAAAGTGCCCTCATCCATGTCCGCGCCGAGGGACGGCATCCTGAACTGGGCCGTGCCGGTGGCCATGTCAGTCCACCACCCGGTGTACCGATGCCACGATCCCGGCCTGCTGGGGGAGTGCGGCCTCCTCCAGTTGCCGGGCGTACGGAATCGGGACCTCGGCCGCACAGACCCGTTCGACAGGCGCGTCCAGGTCGAAGAACGCCTGCTCGGTGATCCTCGCCGAGATCTCGGCAGAGAGACTGCCGCTGCGCCAACCCTCATCGACCAGCACAGCGCGATGGGTTCGCCGGACGGAGTCGAGGATCGTGGCGTCGTCCAGCGGCCGGAGCGTGCGCAGGTCTACGACCTCGGCGTCCACGCCCTCGCCGGCGAGCTCCTCCGCCGCGGCCAAGGCCTTGGCCAGGCTGCCGCCGTAGGCCACGATCGAGACGTCCGTGCCCTTGCGGCGTACCACCGCACGGTCCAGATCGACCTCCCGGACTCCCTCGTCGAGCACCCCGGTCGTGTTGTACAGACTGTTGTGTTCGAAGATCAGCACGGGGTCGGGGTCGGCGAGGGCGGGCGCCAACAGATGACGGGCGTCGTCGAGCGTGGCCGGAGTGAGGACCCGTATACCGGGGATATGGGCGTACCAGCCTTCGAGGCTGTGCGAGTGCTGGGCGGCGAGCTGACGCCCGGCGCCCGTGGTCATCCGGATCACCAGCGGTACGCCAAGTTGACCACCCGACATGTGGCGCAGTGTGGCGGCGTTGTTGAGGATCTGGTCGAGCGCGAGCAGACTGAAGTTGACGGTCATGATCTCGACGATCGGCCGCATGCCCGCCAGCGCGGCGCCGATCCCGGCCCCCACAAAGGCGGACTCGGAGAGCGGAGTGTCCCGGACTCGGTCCGGCCCGAACTCCTCCAGGAGCCCGAGACTCACGCCGAAGCAGCCTCCGTAGCGCCCCACGTCCTCGCCCATGACGAACACCCGGTCGTCCGTCGCGAGTGCTTCCCGCAACGCTTCGCGCAGTGCCTCGCGATAGGTGAGCGCCCCGTCGTCGGCCGGTGTGCTGCCGCCCTTCCCTCGGGTGCTCATGACGGCACCTCCTCGTGCCGCCCGGTGACGTGGCGCAGGAGGCTCTCCACCGGTTCCTCGGGGGCCTGCTCAGCGGTGTGGACGGCGTGGTCGATCTCCTCGGTGACCTCGCGTTCCAGCTTCTTGAGGGCGCTCGCGTCGAGCGGACCGGCCGCCTGCATCCGCTCGGTCAGGATGGCGATGGGGTCGCGCCGCTTCCACTCCGCGACCTCGTCCTTCGGTCGGTAGCGGTCCGGGTCGTACATCGAGTGGGCGCGGAAACGGTATGTCCGCGCCTCCAGGAAGTGCGGACCGTTTCCGGCGCGGATGGAGGTCACAGCTCGGCGCGCGGCCTTCTCCACCGCGTGCACGTCCATGCCGTCGACGGCCCACGCGGCCATCCCGTACGAAGCGGCCCGCATGGCCAGGTCCGTCTGGGCGTGTTCGCGGGCGAGTGCCGTTCCCATCGCGTACAGGTTGTTCTCGCAGACGAAGAGCACGGGCAGCCCCCACAGTGCGGCCAGGTTCGCGCTCTCGTGGAACTCGCCCTCGGCGAAGGCGCCGTCACCGAAGAAGCAGCAGGTGACCTCGTCGTGGCCTCGCATGCGGTCGGCCAGTGCCAGGCCCACGGCAAGGGGCAGTCCGCCGCCGACGATCGCGTTGCCGCCGTAGAAACGCCGTCCGGCGTCGAAGAGGTGCATCGACCCGCCGCGTCCGTGGCTGCAGCCCGAGACGCGGCCGTACATCTCCGCCATCACGGCCTCGGCCGGTATTCCGCGGGCCAGCGCGTGACCGTGCTCGCGGTACGTCGACACCACCGCGTCCTGCTCGGTGAGGGCGTGATGGACCCCGACGGTGACCGCTTCCTCGCCGATGTAAAGGTGGACGAACCCGCGGATCGCTGCGGCGCTGTAGAGCTCCACGCATCGCTCCTCGAAGCGACGGATGAGCAGCATCTCCCGGAGCAGCTCGAAGTCGTGCGCGGCTTCGGGAGCCACCGGGCGCGTCCGCTTGCGGTCCCGGTGTCGGCGCCCGGTTTCCGGGGGCTTGGCGTGGGTGCCTCGTGTGGTGGCCATCACCGCTCCTCTCCGGCCGGCGTGGTCGTCCCGGGGTCCTCTGGGGACTCCAGGGTGGACACGTCGCCCTCGGGCAGGCCGAGTTCACGTGCCCGCAGCAGTCGGCGCATGACCTTTCCACTGCGGGTCTTCGGCAGGTCCCGCGCGAAGTCGATCTCGCGCGGTGCGACGGCGGGGCCCAGACGCCGCCGGGCGAACGCCAGAATTTGACGGCGCAGTTCGGGACTCGACGCGTACTCCGGGCGCAGAGAGACGAATGCCTTGACAATCGTTCCCGCCACGGCGTCGGGGCGGCCGATGACGCCGGCCTCGGCGACCGCCGGGTGCTCCATGAGTGCGCTCTCGACCTCGAAGGGCCCTATCAGATGGCCCGCGGACTTGATGACGTCGTCGGCGCGGCCCACGAACCAGTACCAGCCATCAGTGTCGCGGGTGACCAGGTCGCCGGTCAGGTACCAGCCGTCGGCGAAACATGCCTCGTACCGGTCCCGCTCGTGCAGATAGCCGCGGAACATCGACGGCCAGCCGGGCCGGAGGGCTAGTTCCCCCTGGGCACCGGGCCGGTCGAGGACGCGAACAGAGCCGCCCGCGACCTGGGCGCGGCCGTCGTGGCCGCACTCCAGGACGGCGGCCTCGACACCGGGCAGCGGCCGACCCATGGATCCGGGGCGCACGGGATCGGCGGCAAGGTTGGCAATCATGATCGCGCCGGTCTCGGTCTGCCACCAGGTGTCGTGCACGGGCAGCCCGAGTACCTCCTCACCCCAACGCACCGCCTCCGGATTGAGGGGCTCGCCGACGCTCGCGACGAAGCGGAGCGCCGACAGGTCGTACTGCTCGGGAGGTGTCCTGCCTTCGCCCGTTCGGGGTGTGGCTCGCATGAGCATCCGGAGGGCTGTGGGCGCGGTGTACCAGACCGTGACGTGCTGATCGGCGAGGACGTTGTACCACCGTCGGGGATCAAAATCCCCTTCGTCGACGACTGTGGTCACCCCGTGGGTGAGCGGGGCGATGATTCCGTACGACATTCCGGTCACCCAGCCCGGGTCGGCCGTGCACCAGAACACGTCGCCCTCGTGCAGGTCCAGCGCCTGGGCGGCGGTCGCGTGATGTGCGACGACCGCTTCGTGGACGTGCATCGCTCCCTTCGGTGTCCCCGTGGTGCCGCTGGTGAAGTGCAGCAGTGCCAGGTCCCCGGGGCTCGTCGGCGGGACCGTGAACTCAGGGGAAGCCTCGGCCATGAGAGACGGGAAGGAGGACGTGTCCGGGGGCGGGTCGTCACCGGGGTCGAGCAGCAGGACGTGCCGCAGGCCTGGGAGCCTCGTGCGTATGGGCGCGACCTTGCGCTCGTACAGCCGGCGCGTCGTCACCAGGACTCGAGCATCACCCAACTCCATGCGAAGCGCGACGGGTTCGGGGCCGAAGGCGGTGAACAGGGGGCACAGGACGCGGCCGGCCCGCAAGGTGCCCAGGACGGTGACGTACAACTCGGCCCGGCGGCCGAGCAGGGTGAACACCCTTTCTCCGGGGGCGACTCCGAGGGCGTCGAGCGTGTGGGCGAAGCGGGAGCTGAGGTCGGCGAGCTGTGAGTACGTCAGGGTCGTGAACGATCCGTCGGCCGCCACGCACTGCAGGGCCGCACGCGCTCCGTGCCCGTCGCGCAGCTGCCGGTCGACCGCCTCGTAGCCCATGTTGAGGCCGTCGCCGGGCAGGCCGGCGAGTTGTGCACGTGCCTGTCGCCAGCTGAACGCGGCGCGCGCGCTCTCATAGCCGGGCATGGCCGGCTCCACCCGCAGGGGCTTCATCGCGGTGGCTCCACGTCGAGGGCGAGGCTGGCGTAGGCGAAATCGATCGACTGGTGGAGCGCGACCAGGCCGTCGACGGAGCGCTCACCCCCTTGCGACGCATCGTCCGGGCGGTCTTGCGACGCATCGTCCGGGCGGTCTCGACGCGGTTCCACTCCGGCCGCGCGGTGACGGCTGGGGAGGTCGTCAGCTCCTCGGCGGTCTCCTCATCACGAGATCCACCTTCCTGGGACAGCAGACGCGCGCAGGCCCAGCGGTCCTCGAGGTCGGGCAGCTCGGCCGTGGGCCGAAGGAGGTCGGCCTCCGAGACGACACCGAGCGGGAGTCGCTCGTGGTCGCCGACCGGGGCGGCGGTGATGTCGTTGTCGTTGAAGAGCCGGACTATCTCCTTGAAGAGCGTCGCGGGAGTGAGGGTGACGACCTTGTGTGTCATCACCTCGAAGACGGTGCGATGCTGCATGCTCCTCCTCCTTATCGGAGTCCTGCATGGCGGCATTCCTCACCTTGACCCGTTCGACGTCCCGGCGGGGAGTGCCGGACGGTCCCCTTCTGGGACGGTCGGCCCCATGACGGGTCGGCCGACCGCGGCGGAGAATGGCGGGGTGAGGTATTTCGGGAGGAGAGGGCGATGGCCGGAAAAGGAACGCAACGCCAACCCGAGGATTCCCACGCCGGCGTCGGCTTGTGGGCCCGGGTGGGGGATCGCCTTATGGTCGGTGGCGCGGTCGTGGGCGACGAGGGTCGCGACGGGGAGATCGTCGGTGTGCACCACGCGGACGGCAGTCCACCATTCGACGTGCGGTGGTCGGACACAGGGAAGGTCTCCCTGGTCTTCCCGGGGCCCGACGCACGAGTGCAGCACTTCCCGGCACATTGAGCCACGGGACGTGGACGCCCGGCAGACAACTGCTTGGCCTCCGGGCCCGGCATGTTGGATCCGCCAGCCTCCTCGCCGCCGAGGCGGACGCCCGCAAGGCATCGCTACAGCTGGTGAGCGTCTGGAGCCTGCTCACACGTATCGGAGACCCACGTCATTCCTGCACCCTGCCCGCTGAGCGACTCCGGACTCCCACACCTGTCTCAGCCTGGTGGCGGCGCCCGCAGGTCTGCGCTGATCTGCTGGGGACCTGTCGGACCCAGCACCGGGCCTTTCGGCTCAAGCCGCCCGGGCGCTGACGGTGTCACTGTCGAAGGACAGTCTCGAAGACGCCGGACCGAGCAGTGAAGGAGGCAGTCATGAAGAGCCTCGATGGGAAGGTCGCGCTGGTCACGGGGGGAGCCCGGGGCATCGGTGCGGCAGTGGTGCGCGCCTTCGCCGCCGAAGGCGCCTCCGTACTGATCACCGACGTGCTGGTGGACGAGGGCCGTGCCCTCCAGGAGGAGATCGGCGCACCAGCACGGTTCTACGCGGAGGACGTGACGAATGAGGCCGACTGGACCGCAGCCGTCACTGCGGCCGAGCGCGAGTTCGGACCCGTCTCCCTGCTCGTCAACAACGCAGGAATCCTCGAATTCGGCTCGATCGAGGAGACGGACCCCCGTACCTTCCGCCATGTCATCGACGTCAACCTCTTCGGCCCCTGGCTCGGAATGCGGGCCGTCGCACCATCGATGCGTCGCGCGGGAGGCGGGGTGATCCTGAACGTGTCGTCGACCGCTGGTCTGATGGGATACGCCGCTCTTGACGCGTACGTCGCCAGCAAGTGGGGCCTGCGGGGGCTGACGAAGGCCGCCGCACTGGATCTCGCGGCCGATCACATCCGAGTGTGCTCCATCCACCCTGGACCGATCAGCACGCCCATGACCGCGGGGATGGACGATTCAGTCATCGCGGACCAGCCCATCGCGCGGTACGGCACTCCGGAGGAGGTGGCGCGGATGGCGGTGTTCCTGGCCGCCGAGGCCACGTACTCCACGGGCTCGGAGTTCGTGGTCGATGGCGGCGCCACCACCGGCAGCACGGTGCTCGCCGGATCGGAGGACTGACTCGCTCGCTCCCCCGGGGGCTTTCTGTCCGGCTCCGTCCGTGCGGTCTTGCCCTTGCTCTCCCACTCGTCCGTGCTGACCTCGCTCCCCCTTGCCGTCGTCAGCCGGTTCCGCCGTCTCCCGGTTGAGCGCACCATGACACAGGCTCTGCGGCAGCGGGGGCCCTCCTCGTTGTCAGGCCGGAGGCTCGCCGTCAGCACGGCCACCCCGGCGGCGCGGAGCACGGCGGTCAGCGGCAGCCGCTTCTTGTCCACCGGTTCCGTTCCGCCGGGCACGCCTGGCGCCGGCCGCTACGTCAGGACAGGGCGAGGCCGCAGCTGTAGGCAGCCGAACCCGATCCGGAGTAGGACTCCAACTCCAGGTAGTACGTCCCGCTGCCGGACGCCGTCCGGGTGTAGGAGACCGACTCGTCCGCGCCGCGCCCGTCGTGATGCACGGCGCGGCCCATACCGACTCCAAGGTGCTGGCAGCCATCCGTGCCAAGCTCGCGCGCGGGGCGGTCGTCGCGGGGTCGAGCGCGGGAGCCCAGATCATGGCCGGTGCCGACATGATCACCGGAGGGGAGTCCTACGAAGGTCTGCGCGACGGCAGTCGTGCGGGCTACTTCGAGGACGCGTCCACACTCGGTTACCTGCCGCAGGGCGGCTTCGACTTCCTGCGCTCAGGCCTGCTGGACACCCACACCGGTACGTCGGGCCGCGAAGGCCGCTCGCTGCGACTGGCCGCCGACACCGGCCATCAGCGCGTCTACGCGCTGGAGGAGAACACCGCTCTCGTCGTCGAGCGCGCCGGCTCCCGCGACGAGAGCATGCGGGTCGTGGGTCCTCAGGGCCTCGCCGTGTTCGACCTGAGGCACGCCCGCACCCGCGAGGGAGCTGCCGGCTGGTCACTGAGCGGGGCCGACTACAGCTATCTCACCGACGGTGACCGCTACGACCCCCGGCACTGGCGGGTGCGTCCCGCCGCGGACAAGACGCGCCTGCGTCCGCGGGAGCGGACCGCGGTGCCCGGGAACAACGACGTGTTCTACTCCCTGGCCAACGCCGACGGCGTGCCGTACAGCTTCCTGGGTACGGCGCGTGCCGGCTATCCGGCAGCGGGGTTCGAGACGATCGCGACCATCGCCGAGCGTGCGGCGGTCAGCGCGCCGACCGTCCTGCGGTTCGTCGGACGCCTCGGCTTCCGAGGCTATCCCGACTTCCAGGCCGCCCTGCGTACCGAACTCGACGAACGCAGCGCGTCCCCGCTCTCCCTGTACGAATTCGCCGTGCACACCGCGTCCGCGGACGCGGACGACCAGTCGCTGCTGCAGCTCGGCAGCCGGCTCTTCGCCACGGCGCTCACCCAGAGTCTCGCGGAGCTCCCGCCGCACGACGTCAACCGGGCCACCCAGCTGCTGACGGATCCCAAACGGCGGATCGTCCTCGCCGGCGGGCGGTTCACGCACCTCCTGGCGCAGTACCTCGGGCTGCATCTGATGCAGTTGCGCGACGGTGTCATGTTTCTGCCGGACCGTGACGTGGAACGCACGGCCGTGCTGGCCGCACTGACCCGCCGCGATGTGCTCGTCGTCTTCGACTACCGTCGCTACGAGAAGGACAAGGTAGCCATGGCCCAGCTCGTGCGCGAGCAGGGAGGGAAGGTCGTCCTGTTCACCGACACCTGGCTCTCCCCGGCCACCGCGCACGCGGAGGTCGTCCTGCCGAGCCAGGTCACGTCCCCTTCCCCCTACGACAGTCTCGTCCCCACGATGGCCGTCATCGAGACCGTCGTGGCGGCGGTCATCGCGTCGCTGGGCGAGGCCGCACACCAGCGCCTGCGGCACGGCGAGGACGTCGCCCAGCGCGCGGGCCTGGTCTGACCGAAGCACGGGTCTCTGACCCGGGCGCCGGGACTCAGTTGGTCACGCGCAGCAGCCACCGGGCGACGCGGGCTCCTCGACAGCCGCAGTGGAAGCGGAAGCAGCGGTACCGATCTGCACCGGAGCGGGCGCCGGGGCGCAGCAACCGCCACCGTCCGCCTCTCCCGCAGAAGGATCGTCGTAGAGTCCGGCGCCGCCGCAGACTCCGGTCTCGGGGAGGGTGAGCTCGACTCGGTCGGCGGACTCGATGTCACCGGCGATGGCGGCGGCGACGGAGCGGACCTGTTCGTATCCGGTCATGGCCAGGAACGTGGGGGCCCGGCCGTAGGACTTCATGCCGACGAGGTAGATCCCCGTCTCGCGGTGGGACAGTTCGCGGTGGCCGTGCGGGTAGACCGTGCCACAGGAGTGCTGGTTGGGATCGATGAGCGGGGCCAGCTCGACCGGTGCCTGAAGGCGTTCGTCGAGGCCGATGCGGAGTTCGGAGAGGAAGGAGAGGTCGGGGCGGAAGCCGGTCAGCACGATGATCTCGTCCACCGGGTCCAGGCGGCGGCCGTCCTCGCCGACCAGTACCGAGCGGCCGTCGGCGTCGCGCTCGACGGCTTCGGTGCGGAAGCCGGTGACGGCGTCGGCGTGGCCCTGGTCGACGGCGGCCTTGGCGGCGAGACCGAGGGCGCCGCGGGCGGGGAGCTCGTCGGCTGCGCCGCCTCCGAAGGTGGAGCCGCTGATGCCGCGGCGCAGGATCCACACCGCGTGCGTGCCGGGCTCGCCCTTCGCGACGTCGGCGAGGGTGGCCAGGGCGGTGAAGGCGGAGGCTCCGGAGCCGATGACGGCGGTGCGCTTGCCGGCGTAACGGGCGCGGACGGCCGGGTCCTTCAGGTCGGGCACGCGGTAGGTGATCCGGCCGGCCGCCTTCTCCTCGCCGAGGGCGGGCAGACCGGAGGCGCCTGCGGGGCTCGGGGTGCCCCAGGTGCCGGAGGCGTCGATGACCGCGCGGGCGAAGACCCGCTCTTCGCTGCCGTCCGCGGTGGTGAAGTGCACGACGAAGGGCTGGCTTTCGCGGTCCGCGTCGACGATGCGGTCGCGGCCGGTGCGTGAGACCCCGGTGACGGTGGCGCCCAGGCGGACTCGGTCACCCAGGGCGTCGGCCAGCGGCTGGAGGTACAGGTCGGCCCAGTCCCCTCCGGACGGGTACGTCGTGGCGTCGGGCTTCGTCCAGCCGGTCGGTGCCAGAAGTTTCTCGGCGGCCGGGTCGGTGACCTCGCCCCAGGTGGAGAACAGCCGCACGTGTGACCAGTCCCGTACGGCGCTGGCGGCGGCGGGGCCGGCCTCCAGGACCAGCGGCTGGAGTCGTCGCTCGACCAGGTGTGCGGCGGCGGCGAGTCCGGCGGGGCCGGCGCCGATGACGACGACCGGCAGGTCTGCAGTGATGGTCATAGCGGTGATGTCCTCCGTGAGAGGCGACCGGTCCGGTCGCTGTTTCGATTGCTGTCGATGTCTTGGAGCTTGCCACCGGTATTGATGAGTGTCAACATAGACACATGTCGAATTTCGAGGTTGCGGAGCTGCCGGTCCTGGATGCCGGTGACGTGGTGCCGTGCTGCCCGCCGATCACCGCAGGGGAACTGTCGCAGGGCGACGCGGAGAGGATGGCCGTGATGTTCAAGGCGCTCTCCGACCCGGTGCGACTGCGCCTGTTCTCCAAGGTCGCCTCACATGCGGGCGGTGAGGCGTGTGTGTGCGACATTTCCGATGTCGGCGTCTCTCAGCCGACCGTCTCCCACCATCTGAGGAAGCTGCGCGAGGCAGGGCTGTTGACTTCCGAGCGTCGCGGGACCTGGGTCTACTACCAGGTAGCCCCCTCCGTCGTGGCCGCCATGTCAGCGATGCTCGACCTGCGCCCGACCGCCGACCGCTGAGCGGCTCGGCTGGTCAGCCGGCGCGGCCGGGCCGGGCGGCAGCGCCAGATGCGCATGGAGCGCGGAGACACGCTCGGCCGTGGAGGCGCCGTCGACGCCGCAAGTGTGTGTCCCCTGATTGCCGCAATTATTGCAAGAGAAGCCTGGCGATGTCCGCGGCCGCCTCCCGGGCAGGCCGGCCTACGCCGATGAGGGTGGCCGAGGCGGGACCGGTCCAGTCGCCGTAGCCGAGCAGGTGCACCCGGGGGTCGTCCACCGCCTGGGTGCCGCGGGTGGCGATATGTCCTCGAGGCCCTCGAAGGCCCAGCGGCGCGAGGTGGGAGAGAGCGGGGCGGAAGCCGGTGCACCAGATCACCGCGTCCGCGGGTGCGGTCGTGCCGTCGTTCCACCGGACGCCATCGGCGACGAGCCGCTCGAACATGGGCCGTGCATTCAGCAGACCTGCGTCCCGGGCGGCGCGGACCGGCGGTACGGCCACGATGTCCCCCAGGGACGCGACGCCGCCGGTGTCGGCCCGTCCTTGGTCGAGGGCCTGGCGGTGGGCGGTGGCGGCGTCGAAGAGGGCGCGGCCGTCGATGTCGTCGGCCAGGAAACGCGCGGGCCGTCGGGTGACCCAGGTCAGGTTGGTGTGCGGGGCGAGGTCTGCGGCGATCTGCGCACCGGAGTTGCCTCCTCCGACCACGATGACCCGCTGCCCTGCGAACTCGCGAGGGCCGCGGTACTGCACGGTGTGCAACTGACGGCCTGCGAACGTCTCGCGGCCGGGTACGGCGGGGAGAAAGGGACGCCACCAGGTCCCGGTCGCCGAGACGACCGCACGGGCGGACCAGGCACCCCTGTCCGTCTCCACCCGCAACCGCTCACCATCACGGTGCACGGCCCTTGCTCGGACCGGTCGTTGGACGGGCAGGGCGTATCGCTCCTCGTACGCGGAGAGGTACTGGACGACGTGATCCGCGTCCGGGTACTCCGTCCCGTTCTGGACGGGCATCAGCCAGCCCGGGAGAGAGGAGTACGCGGCCGGGGAGAACAGGCGAAGGGAGTCCCATGTGCGCTGCCACGCGCCGCCCGGTGTGGGCTGGGCGTCGAGGATGACGAAGTCGAGGTTCTGGCGGCGCAGGTGGTAACCGGCGGCAAGTCCTGCTTGGCCGCCGCCGATCACCACGACGTCCACCGCTCGCGTCACCAGTTCACCGCCGTGTCGACGCCCGGCATCTCGGCTCCCGCCACATGCCCGCGCAGCGCTGCTCCCGCCGTCGGCTGGGTGGCGACGCGGGCCGGGGCGTGGACGGCGGAGTGCGGGCGGGAGCCGAGACCTTGCATCAGTGCTGCGTGGCGCTGGTGATGAGCGCGGACGAGGTGAACTTCTTACGCCAGGCCAGGGCCACGTACACCAGCGCGATCAGGACCGGGACCTCGATCAGCGGGCCGACGACGCCGGAGAGGGCCTGCCCGGAGGTGACGCCGAAGGTGGCGATGGCCACCGCGATGGCAAGCTCGAAGTTGTTGCCCGCCGCGGTGAAGGCCAGCGTGGCGGTGCGGTCGTAGGCCAGGCCGATGGACTTGCCGATCAGGAAGCTGCCGAAGAACATGATCGCGAAGTACACGAGTAGCGGCAGCGCGATGCGGACCACGTCGAGCGGCTGCGAGGTGATCGTCTTTCCCTGGAGGGCGAAGAGGATGACGATCGTGAAGAGCAGGCCGTACAGGGCCCAGGGGCCGATCTTCGGCAGGAACTTCGCCTCGTAGGACTCGCGGCCCATCTTCTTCTCGCCCAGGCGGCGGGTGAGGAAGCCGGCCAGGAGCGGTACGCCGAGGAAGACGACGACGTTCAGCGCGATCTTCCACATGGAGACGTCGAGGTGCTCGCCCTCGCCCAGGCCGAGCCAGCCGGGGAGCAGGTCGAGGTAGAGCCAGCCGAGCAGGCCGAACGCGATGACCTGGAAGACCGAGTTCAGGGCGACCAGGACCGCGGCGGCCTCGCGGTCGCCGCAGGCCAGGTCGTTCCAGATGATGACCATGGCGATGCAGCGGGCGAGGCCCACGATGATCAGGCCGGTGCGGTACTCGGGCAGGTCAGGCAGGAAGATCCACGCCAGCGCGAACATGACGGCCGGGCCGATGATCCAGTTGATGACCAGCGAGGAGGCCATCAGCTTGCGGTCGCCGGTGACGGCGTCCAGCTTGTCGTAGCGGACCTTGGCCAGGACCGGGTACATCATGATCAGCAGACCGACGGCGATCGGCAGGGAGATGCCGCCTATTTCGACCTTCGCCAGAGCGTCGTTCAGGCCGGGGATGAGCCGGCCGAGGCCGAGGCCGAGGGCCATCGCGATCAGGATCCAGACGGCGAGGAAGCGGTCGAGCGTCGACAGCTTCCGCACCACCGAGGAATCCTCGGTGGTCGCGGGTGCTTGCGTGGGGGTCACGGACAGGCCCTCTTGTTCTCGGCTGCGGTACGGGCGGACTCGGCCAGGTCGGCGAACTGACCGGCAAGTTGGGCGATGACGTCCGGGCGGAGCTTGTAGTACGTGAAGCGGCCGCACGGCTCGGTCTCCACCACCCCGGCCTCGCGCAGGACTCTCAGGTGGTTGGAGAGGTTGGTCTGCCTGGCACCGGTCTCCTCCACCAAGTGGGTGGTGCACAGAGTCTCGCGGGCGAGCAGGGTCACGATCTGGAGCCGGAGCGGATCGCCCAGCACCCGGATCAGTTCAGTGTCGACTGACGTCATCATGTGCTGATACTCTCACACATCAGTGGCTGCTGATGCCACCGGGTGCTGATGTCAGAAGCGCCTGATTCGATCGTGAGACGAGAGACCTCCTGATGTCCGAGAAGCCCTCCGTGCTGTTCGTTTGTGTTCACAACGCCGGCCGTTCCCAGATGGCCGCCGCGTGGCTGACCCACCTCGCCGGAGACCGGGTGGAGGTCCGCTCCGCCGGATCGAACCCGGGCGACGCGGTCAACCCCGCCGCTGTCGAGGCGATGGCCGAGGTCGGTATCGACATTTCCGCCGAGACCCCCAAGATCCTGACCGTGGACGCGGTCAAGGAGTCGGACGTCTGCATCACGATGGGCTGTGGCGACACCTGCCCCGTCTTCCCCGGCAAGCGCTACCTCGACTGGGAGCTCGAAGACCCCGCCGGTCAGGGCGTCGCGGCGGTGCGCCCGATCCGCGACGAGATCAAGGTCATGGTCGAGGGCCTGATCAAGGAGATCGCGCCGGAGCCCTCGTCATGAGCGGCGACATCCGCAACGTCATCGTCATCGGCTCCGGCCCCGCTGGGTACACCGCCGCCCTGTACACGGCGCGCGCCGACCTCAAGCCGCTGGTCTTCGAGGGCTCGGTGACCGCGGGCGGCGCCCTCATGAACACCACCGAGGTCGAGAACTTCCCCGGCTTCCGCGACGGCATCGTCGGCCCGGACCTCATGGACAACATGCGGGCCCAGGCGGCACGCTTCGGCGCCGAACTCGTCGCGGACGACATCGTCGCCGTCGACCTCACCGGCCGCATCAAGACGGTCACCGACACCAGCGGCACGGTCCACCGGGCTCACGCGGTGATCGTCACCACCGGATCCCAGCACCGCAAGCTGCACCTCGACCGCGAGGACGAGCTGTCGGGCCGCGGAGTCTCGTACTGCGCGACGTGTGACGGGTTCTTCTTCCGCGACCGCGACATCGTGGTCGTCGGAGGCGGCGACACGGCGATGGAGGAGGCGACCTTCCTCACCCGCTTCGCCAGGTCCGTCACCGTGGTGCACCGGCGCAGCGCGCTGCGGGCCTCCCAGGCGATGCAGAACCGCGCGTTCGCCGACGACAAGATCTCCTTCGCGTTCGACAGCGAGATCGCGGAGATCAAGGAGGAGGGCGGCGCGCTCTCCGGCCTCGTCCTTCGCGACACGTTCAGCGGACAGACCCGGAATCTCGACGCCACCGGCCTGTTCGTGGCGATCGGCCACGATCCGCGCACCGAGTTGTTCACCGGTCAGCTGGATCTGGACGACGAGGGATACCTGAAGGTCGACGCCCCGTCGACCCGCACGAACATCCCCGGCGTGTTCGGGGCGGGCGACGTCGTCGACCACACCTACCGTCAGGCCATCACCGCCGCGGGTTCCGGCTGTGCGGCTGCCCTGGACGCCGAGCGCTACCTCGCCGCCCTCACCGACACCACCCAGAGCGCTGATCCGGACAAGACGCCGGCCGCGGTCTGACCACCCCCTGCGGGACTCCGCCCATGCCTGGACCGCACAGCCCATCGGCCGTCTCCATGACGCCGGCTCACGTCACGAGAACAGGGCCTGGGCGAAGGCGATGCCGACGAAGACCGCGCCGAGCCCCGCCACGATGGAGGCGACGACGTTGGCCGCGGCGAAGAACCTCGCACCGCTTTCGGCCAGGCGCAACGTCTCGTAGGAGAACGTCGAATACGTGGTCAGCGCCCCACACAGTCCGACGCCCAGCAGCAGCTGCACGGTGTGCCCCGCGGTACCGGACAGAGCAGCGCCGGTGAGGAACCCGAGGATCAGGCAGCCGACGACGTTGACCGTGAAGGTGCCCCAGGGGAAGACGGTGTCGTGGCGGGCCTGGACGGCCCGGTCGGTGAGGTAGCGCAAGGGAGCGCCGACCGCGCCGCCGATGGCGACCAGCAGGAAGTCGCTCACCGGTCCGCCCGGTGTGCGCCGTGGAACTGCACGATCTGAACGGGTTCCAGGGTGATCAGGCCCTCGATGTCCAGTTCTTCCAGCTGCGGGACGAACGCCTGGACGCGATCTTCGGTATCGACGATGACGACGGCCACAGGCAGGTCGTCGGCCATCGACAGCAGCCGGGTGGTGTGCACGATCTGCCGACCGCCGAAGCCTTCCATGCCGTGGAAGATCGAGGCGCCGGAGAGCCCGGCGGCATGGGCCCGGTGCACGATCTCGCTGCACATCGGCTTGTGGTGCCAGGTGTCGGTGTCATCGACCAGGACGGTCAGCCGCAGCGCGGCCTGTGTGCTCCAGCTCATGATTGGCTCCACTTCGCCAGGATGCGGCGCGTGCTCCACGCGCCCACGGTCACCGCGGCCAGTGCGGCCAGGGCTGTTGCCGCCAGGTAGGTGAGCGCGATTCCCGCACGGTCACCGGTGACGAGGCGCTCGATGTCCACGCAGTAGGTGGAGAAGGTGGTGAAGCCGCCCAGTACTCCGGTGCCGAAGAACGGGCGCAGCAGGGGATGGGCGGAGAAGATCTCGGTGACGGCGACGAGGAAGACACCGATCACCAGGCACCCGGCGGCATTCACGGCCAGGGTGGTGAAGGGGAAACTGCCGGTCGCGGTCGGCCATGTCTGGGCGGCGCCGAAGCGGGCGAGCGCGCCCAGCGCCCCACCGACCGCGACCACCAGCAGGACACCGTAGTGCGAACGCCGCAGTTCCTTGCGTTGCCGGATATCGGCCAGGTCGATATCGGGATCGGTGGGCTCTGCCCCGGTCGACAGCCCGGATTCGTCCGAAGACATGCTTCTCCCCACACGTGGTGCCCTGTCCGCGCCATACGGACAGGATTCTTCACGGGCAGGGACTGTTGGTGGCTGCATCGCCACGGTTCGGGTACGGCGAGCCCCACCGCCGTGCGGCAGAGGACCACCGCTTACGCCAGGTTAGTCGCGCCACGTGTGAAGCGCGGGGCCGGGCCAGTCACCAAGCACCTCGTGTCCCAGGATGGCCTGCCCGCAGTTCGCCGATTCTTCTGCCCCCTGGCCGGCAGTGGCTTCGGACCGATCGCGAGCAGTGTCTTCCAGCAGGCGGACGCACGTAGCGCTGTTTGCCCCCCGCAGGATGCGCGGGTGAGGTGCTACTGCTGTGGTGGGAGGGCTGATACCTGGGTCGCCCGGGCATCCGATCGCCGGTCCAGTGGAGGGCAGCGGCAATGTCGAGCAGTGTGAATGCGGAACCCCGGGGCGCGATGGCGGGTGAGCGGCCTCGGAGTCTGCAGTTGCCGGGGGTCATCCTCGGTGTGGGTCTGGGTGGCTTCGTGGACGGGATCCTGTTGCACCAGCTGCTGCAGTGGCATCACATGCTGACCAGCACTGATGACGACCGGATCGGGGTGAAGTACTACCCGGCGAACACCGTGGCCGGTCTGGAGATGAACACGGTGTGGGACGGGATCTTCCACGCGATCTGCTGGGTGGCGGTACTCGCCGGTCTGGCGATCTTGTACGCGCGGGTGACGCACGGCCGGCGCCGGGTGTGGACGTCCCCGGCGTTGTGGGGCTGGATCCTGGTCGGCTGGGGACTGTTCAACCTCGTCGAGGGTGTTCTCGACCATCACATCCTCGGGATCCATCACGTCTACGCCGGTGACCAGCAGATCTGGTGGGACCTGGGGTTCCTGCTGCTGGGCGCCGTCCTGGTCGCGGTGGGCTGGTTGATCCAGCGCCGGGCGAGGCCCTTCGGCCCGGAGGGTGACGGGCCGGTACGGGAGGCGCGGCGCGCATGACGGGCCACCCCGCACATCACCATGAGGAGACCGGCGGCCTGCCGCTGGACGTTCTGCTGTTGACGGTGTTCGTCGTGCTGCTGGCCGGTGGCTACGTGCTGCTGGCGGGCCGCGCGCGTCGGCGCAATCCGCAGGCCGGATGGAGCCGGTGGCGCACCGGATGGTTCCTGGCGGGGTGCGCGCTCCTGGCGGCCGGGTTGCTGCCCCCGATCGCGCCGTGGGCCCACGGTGACTTCCGCGGCCACATGCTCCAGCACCTGCTGATCGGTATGTACGCACCGCTGGGGCTGGTGCTGGGAGCGCCCGTCACGCTGCTGCTGCGGAATCTGCCCGCTGACAAGGGGCGACGTCTGACCGGCCTGGTCCGGAGTCGCCCGGTGCACGTGCCGGCCAACCCGGTCACCGCGCTCGTGCTCATCGTCGCCACGCTGGGGCTGCTGTACTTCACGCCGATCTACAACACGCTGTCGGCGCACACGTGGCTGCACTGGCTGCTGCACGCCCACTTCCTGCTCGCCGGGTGCCTGTTCACCCACGCCATCGCCGGCCCTGACCCGGCCCCGGCCCGGCCCGGGGTTCCGGTGCGCCTGGTGGTGCTGGGCGTGGCGATCGCCGCGCACGCGGTGATCTCGCAGCTCATGTACGGCGGCTTCGGCATCAACATCCACGCCCCCGTCGACCAGGTCCAGGGCGGCGCTCAGATCATGTACTACGGCGGTGACATCGCCGAGTTGCTCCTGGCCGTCGCCCTGGTAGCGACCTGGCGCCGGCGGCCCGCCACCCGCCGGGCCCCGCGGCCGCAGCGCCGGCCGGAGGCGCGGCCCGCGGTGCCGTGAGCCGCTCATCCCTTTCGCTGCCGCCGATGGCGCGGCGGCGCCTTGTGCTATTCCTTGACGCCGTTGAGCGCGGACAGGGCGGCGTCCAGCCGGCGGGCGACTTCCTCGGCGACGGGCTCGAGGGCGTCCTGTCCGGTCAGGGTGACCATGGTGTCGGGGTCGAGGGCCTGGACGGTGACGCGCTCGCCCTCGGACCGGACGACGACGTTGCAGGGCAGCAGCAGACCGATGGAGCGATCCACTTCGATCGCGCGGTGTGCCAGGGGCGGGTTGCAGGCGCCGAGGATCAGGTAGTTCTCCATCTCGTGGCCCAGCTTCTCCTTCAAGGTGGCCTGCACGTCGATCTCGGTCAGGATCCCGAAGCCCTGTTCGGCCAGTGCCTCGCGTACGGCAGTCACGGTCTGTGCGAAGTCGCCGTCCACGTGCACGGTGCGGCTGTAGTTCATGGCCGTTTCTCCTTCTTCTCGTCCGGTGTGCTGATGCGCTCGGAGTCCGCGGGGTGCCCGCCCGGGCAGGGCGGACCTCGCATCCGAAATATACCCCCGGGGGTACAGGTGTTACGGTGGAGGCAAGATACCCCCCGGGGTAATTTTCACCCGAAAGGAGTACCCGCGTGTTCTTCGTTGACACCATCGAGCTGGAAGGTCTCGGCAACCGCAGCTATCTGGCCGGTGGTGAGCACACGGCGGTGGCGGTGGACCCGCCGCGTGACGTCGACCAGGTCATGGCCGCAGCCGCCCGGCGCGGTGTGCGGATCTCGCACGTGGTGGAGACCCACCTCCACAACGACTACGTGACCGGCGGCCTCGAACTCGCCCGGATCGCCGGCGCCCAGTACCTCGTACCGGCCGACGCCAACGTCGCCTTCGCCCGCGTGCCCGTGGCCGACGGCGACACCGTGGACATCGACCCTGGCAGCGGGGTGACGCTGGAGGCGATCGCGACCCCGGGTCACACCCCGCACCACACCTCCTACGCCCTGCATGAGGCGGGGCGGCCGGTGGTCGTCTTCACCGGCGGGTCGTTGCTGATCGGCACGGTGGGCCGGCCCGACCTGGTCGAGCCGCGGCTGACCGAGCAGCTGGCCCGTGCCCAGCACTCCTCCGCCCACCGCCTGGCCTCCGATCTTCCCGACGAGACGGCGGTGCTGCCCACCCACGGCTTCGGGAGCTTCTGCTCCTCGGCCCAGTCCGAGGGGGAGGAGACCACGATCGGCAAGGAGAAGGGCGCTAACACCGCCCTCACCGTCGACGTGGACACCTTCGTCGCGGACCTGCTGGCCGGGCTGGAGGACGTGCCCGCCTACTACGCGCACATGGGCCCTGCCAACGCCGAGGGCCCCGCATCGCTCGACCTGACCCCGCCCGCACTCGCGGACGCAGACGAGATCGCCGCCCGCCTCGCGGCCGGCGAATGGGTCGTCGACCTGCGCAGCCGGGTGGCCTTCGCCGAAGGACACGTGGCCGGGTCGTTCAACTTCGAGGCCGACGGCAAGATCGCCACTTACCTCGCCTGGATGATCCCCTGGGGCAAGCCGGTCACCCTGCTCGCCGATTCCGCCGAGCAGCTGGCTGCCGCCCAGCGCGAACTGGTGCGGGTCGGCATCGACCGCCCGGCCGCGGCCGCCACCGGTGGCCCCGCCGCATGGCTGCCCGCCGGAAAGGCTCCGGCCTCCTTCCCCCGCTCCACCTTCGCCGCGCTCGCCGCCCACGGCGGCGGTGAGGTGGTGGTCCTGGACGTGCGCCGTGACTCCGAGCGTGCGAACGGCTGGATCGAGGGCTCGGTGCACATACCCGTCCACGAGCTCCACGGCCGCCTCGCGGAGGTGCCGCCCGGGACGGTGTGGGTGCACTGCGCCGGCGGCATGCGGGCCGCTATCGCCGCGTCCCTGCTGGACGCCGCCGGCCGCGATGTCGTCGCCGTCGACGACGGCTTCGACGCCGCCACCGACGCCGGCCTGCCCCTGACCACCGGCTGACACCCCGCCACCTCACGAGATCCGAGAAGGAGAGGGGAGAACTCGATGTTCCTCTTCCGCCGCAGCCGGCCCCGCGTCAGCGTGGACCAGGCCCGCAGCCTCACCAGCGGCGACACGCCGGACGCCGTCCTGCTCGACGTCCGCGAAAAGCCCGAGTGGAACGCGGGCCATGCCCCCGGCGCCGTCCACGTACCCCTTTCGAAACTCGTCGCCGGCGCCGGCCTGCCGGCCGAAGCAGCCGACCGGCCGCTGGTGCTGATCTGCCGCAGCGGACACCGCTCCCAGCAGGCCGCGAAACTCCTCACCCAGCGCGGCGCCCAGGCCGTCGACGTCGAGGGCGGCATGAACGCGTGGGCCGCCGCAGGACACCCGGTCCTCGACGAACGCGGGAACAACGGCCGGATAGCGTGACCGCGATCGTTCTCGCCCTCGTCGCCGGGGCGGTCGTCGGCCTCGCCCTCGGAGCCCTGGGCGGAGGCGGCAGCGTTCTGGCCGTACCCGCCCTGATCTACCTGCTCGGCTTCAGCCCGTCCGCGGCCACCACCGCCAGCCTGATCATCGTGGCCGCCACCTCCGCCACCGCCCTGTACGCCCACGCGCGCGACGGACACGTCGCCTGGAAGACCGGATCACTGTTCGCCGCCGCGGGCGTTGTCCCCGCCTACCTCGCGGGGGCCGCCGCCGGACGCGTGCCCGAAGCGGCCCTGACCATCGCGTTCTCCGGCATCGCCGCCCTGGCGGCCGTCCGGATGTTCCGCCCGTCCTCGTCGCGGCCGCCGGAGCGGATACGGCCCGGCAAGGCGGCCGGGGCAGGAGCCGGACTCGGCGCGGTGACCGGCTTCCTCGGAGTCGGCGGCGGCTTCCTCGCCGTCCCGGCCCTGGTGAGCGTGCTCGGCCTGACCATGCGGCGGGCGGTGGGCACCAGCCTGCTCGTCATCACCGTCAACTCTCTCGCCGCCCTGACCGCCCGCACCGGGACCGGCGGCGGCCTCGACTGGGCGCTGATCGCGCCGTTCACCGGAGCGGCGATCCTCGGCGCCTGGGACGGTAAACGCCTCAGCACCAAGGTCTCCGGCAACAGGCTTCAGAAGGTCTTCGCCGGGGTGCTGCTGGTGGTGGCCGTGTTCATGCTGATCGATGTGATCGCATGAGCACCACGGCGACCACGCCCGTCAGGCCAGGGACAGGAACAGCTTCTCCAGCCGGGCCCGCATCTCATCTCGGTCTTCGGCCGGCTGCCCGCCCTCGGACATGCAGTGCTGCAGCCCGGTCGCGATGATCGCGAACCCGGCCCGGTCCAGCGCACGGGAGGCCGCGGCGAGCTGCGTGACCACGTCCTCGCAGTCCCGGCCCTCCTCGATCATCTTGATGACCCCTGCGATCTGGCCCTGAGCCCGCCGCAGCCGGTTCAGCACCGACTTCAGTTCGTCGGCCGCCATTTCCAGCTCCACCATCCACCTCCATAAATACCCCTAGGGGTACCATACGGGATCGGGCTGCCCACTCCCGGAACAGTACGGAAGGACCACCCCGCACATGACCACCCCCACCGCTCTCATCCCCGCCCAGGCCGCCGCCCGCCTCGACGACTACACCGTCGTCGACGTACGGACCCCTGGCGAATACGCTTCCGGCCACCTCCCCGGTGCCCACAACGTCCCCCTCGACCACCTCCGCGCCGCCCTGCCCGCCCTCAGGACAGCAGCCGCCCGCGGCACCCTCCTCATCGTCTGCGCCTCCGGCAACCGCTCCACCACCGCCTGCACCGACCTCGCCGCAGCCGGCATCCCCGCCACCACCCTCACCGGCGGCACCACCGCCTGGGCCGGCGAAGGCCACCCCCTGCACCGCCCCGACAACGCCAAGGCCGTCTGGCCCATGGAACGCCAGGTCCGCCTCGCCGCCGGATCCCTCGTGGTCCTCGGCCTCGCCGCCGGCACCCGCTGGCGCCCTGCCCGCCGGCTGTCCGCCGCCATCGGCGCCGGTCTCGTCTTCTCCGCCGCCACCAACACCTGCGGCATGGCCGCAGCCCTCGCCAGACTCCCCCACAACCAGCCCCGCACCGGCGACCTCCACGCCACTCTCCGGGCGCTGCAGGGCTGACAGGATTCCGGCGGCGAAAGCCCGCGCCGTGAGCGTCACCACCGGGTCGCAGCACCGCGGCTGCACCTGGAGCGCGAGGGCGGCGTCGACCGGTGCGTGGCCGACGCCGAGGCCGGGCTCAGCCGCCGGAGGTTTGTCCCCGGCGCGGCACCTGGGGCGACTTCGCAGCCTCGGCCTCTGCCTTGGCGTCGCTCACCGCGGCGGCGGCCTCTTTCTCGGCCTCGTCAGTAGCCCTGGCGGCGTCGAGCGGGGGCGCCGCACCTGCGCTGAGTTCCGGAATCCGGGTCTCGTCCGATGCGGCGTCGGTGGCGGCCGCGTCCTCGGGCCGCGTAGATGGGGGAGTACCTGCCGTCGACTGATCACCGAACGCGCTGGTGACGGTCCGAACCGCTTCGGTCAGCTCTCCCGGGATCACCCAGAACGTGTTGTTGTCGCTGCTCGCCAGGTGGGGGAGCGTCTCGAGGTATTTGTAGGCCAGGACCTTCGGGTCGGCGTTGTTGCGGTGGACGGCCTGGAAGACGTGCTCCACCGCCTTCGCCTCGCCGTCCGCCCGCAGGATCATGGCTTGCTGCGTGCCCTGTGCCTCCAGGATGTCCTTCTGCTTCGTGCCTTCCGCGGTCAGGATCTTGGCTTGCCGTTCCCCTTCGGCGTGGAGTATGGCCGCACGCTTGTCGCGCTCGGCCCGCATCTGCTTCTCCATCGCTTCCTTGATGGTGTGCGGGGGATCGATGGCCTTGATCTCGACGCGGTTGACCCGGATGCCCCACTTGCCGGTGGCATCGTCCAGGACGGCGCGGAGCCGGGCGTTGATCTCCTCACGCGAGGTGAGCGTCCCCTCCAGGTCCATGCTGCCGATGACATTCCTCAGCGTGGTCACGGTGAGCTGATCGATCGCGTGCAGATAGTCGGCGACCTCGTAGGCCGCCGAGCGCGGGTCGGTGATCTGGTAGTAGAGCACGGTGTCGATGTTCACCACGAGGTTGTCCTCGGTGATCACCGGCTTGGGCTCGGACGAGTAGACCTGCTCGCGCACGTCGAGTTTGGAGTTGACACGGTCCGCCACCGGCAGGACCAGGTTCAGGCCGGGCTGGAGCGTTCTGCGGTATCGGCCGAACCTCTCGATGTTGTAGCGGCGCGCCTGCGGCACGATCCGCACGGTGGCGGCCACGAGGAAGATGACGACGATGGCCGCCACGAGAATGGGGATGACAACTGGGTCCACAGCGCCTGCCTCCGTTGCTATGCGTCAGCCGTTCATGGCCGTTCATGGAAGGAGTTCGCGGGGGTAGACGATGGCCATCGCGCCTTCGATCTCCATGACGTCCACCAGCGCTCCCGCCGGGATCACCAGGTTCTCGTCGAGGGCACGGGCGGACCACTCCTCGCCGGAGAGTTTGATCAGGCCGCGGGTCGCGGTGACCTCCTGTACGACCTCGGCCCGCTTGCCGATCAGTGCGTCGCTGCCCTCGCGCGTCATGGGCTGCTGTGCGATATGTCGCAGCGCGATGGGACGGACGAGGACGAGACCCGCCGCTGCTGCCACCCCCAGGGCTACGAGCTGGCCGAAAACACCGATACCCACACCAGCGACTACGGCGGCAACCAGCGCAGCGCCCGCCAGCAGCCCAAGGACCAGCGTCAGGGTGAAGAACTCTGCGGCACCCAGTGCCGCAGCGGCGAGCAGCCATACGAACCACGGCATCGAATCGCCCTCCTCAGGGGGCCTTCTCTACCAAGCTACCTCCCGGAACGCCGGCCTGGCCTGACGTGGCGGTGCGACCACGACCCCCGGCCCGGGAAGCCGCCTGCAACGCCGACCCACCCCTGGCATCGCGCATTCCGCCCTCGGCTTCGGGCGGGTGCATTCCATGCCAGGGGCTGGTTGCAGCCCACCGCCTCGATGCGCCCGCCCTCGCACCATCGCTCCCGGGCGGGGGCCGTTACCATCCCCTGTGACCGAAACAGCCGAACCGCGTGTACCCCGCACGCGCATACTCGCCGACCTGACGCCGCTGCGTACCTCCCCCGACTACCGGCGGCTCTGGTTCGGGAACACCGTGTCCTGGATCGGGCAGGGCATGACGGCGCTGGCCGTCTCCCTCCAGGTCTACGACATCACCGGGTCCGCGTTCTCCGTCGGCCTGATCGGTCTCTGCTCACTCGTCCCCCTGGTGCTCCTCGGCCTGTACAGCGGGGCCGTCGCAGACACCGTCGATCGCCGCAAGCTGGGACTGTTCAGTGCCGGAGGTTCGTTCCTGCTCTCCGTGGTGCTGGCCGTCGTGACCTTCGCCGGGGTCGAACACGTCGGGCTGCTCTACGTGGTCGTGGCGCTCCAGGCCGTCTGCTTCGCGCTCAACTCACCGGCCCGCAGCTCGATGATCGCCCGGCTGCTTCCGGCCGGACAGCTCCCCGCGGCCAACGCCCTCAACGCGATGACCTCCACCACGGGCGGCCTCGCCGGGCCGATGCTCGGCGGGATCATCGTCGGCTGGTGGGGCTACCGGGCGGCGTACACCGTCGACGCCGTCACCTTCACCGCCTCGCTGTACGCGATGTGGCGCCTGCCCTCGATGCTGCCCGACCGCGGAGAGAAGGAGCAGGGGAGGGCCGGGCGGGCCTCCGTGCTGGACGGCCTGCGCTTCCTGGGCACCAGGCCCAATCTGCGGATGACCTTCTTCAGCGACCTGAGCGCCATGGTGCTTGCCCAGCCGCGCGCTCTCTTCCCCCTCGTCGCCGTCGTGTGGTTCGGAGGCGACGCGAAGACCACGGGACTGCTGGTCGCCGCACCGGCGTTCGGTGCCCTGCTCGGCAGCGTCTTCTCCGGGTGGCTGAGCCGGATCCGGCGGCACGGGCTGGCGGTGCTGATATCGGTGGCGTGCTGGGGCGCTGCCGTCGCCGTGTTCGGGCTCACCCGGCAGCTCTGGCCGGGCCTGGTCCTGCTAGCCCTCGCCGGATGCGCCGACTCCATCTCCATGGTCTTCCGCAACACCATGCTCCAGGCGGCGGTGCCCGACGAGATGCGGGGCCGGCTGCAGGGGGTGTTCATCGTCGTCGTGGCAGGCGGCCCGCGTCTCGGCGACCTCATGGCCGGTTCCGTGGCCGACCTGACGTCCCCTGCCGTGGCCGTGACCGGGGGAGGCCTCGCCTGTGTCCTGGTGGTCTGCCTTCTGGGGCTTCGCTGGCGCGGCTTCGCGCGATACGACGCGCTGGACCCCCAGCCCTAGGGACAAGCCTCTTGGCGCCTGAGACCGGGCCGGGTGAGGGCGGCGCACCTATGGGTACGCGCCCCTACGGATAGGCGCACCCACGTTCAGTGCACACCTACGAGACCTTGGGCATCTCGCCTGCGGTGGTCGTGACGTCGATGATCGAGAACACCGCGCCCTGCGGGTCCGTCAGGGTGGCGAACCGGCCGAACGGGATCGTCATCGGACCGAACCTGAGCTCCGCTCCGAGCGACTTCGCCTTCTCCACCGCGGCGTCGCAGTCCGCGACTGTGAAGTAGACGTTCATGTGGGCCGGCACCTGGGGCGGGAAGTCCCCGGTCATCCTCATCCTGCCGAGCACCGGGTCCGCGCCCAGGTCGTAGAGCGAGAAGTCGATGGCGTCGTCCTCCATGTGCTTGACCCCGTACCCGAACACGGCGGAGAAGAAGGAGTCCGCCTTCTCCGGCTCACGGGTGTAGACCTCGGCCCAGCAGTAGGCACCGGGCACCGCGTGTGCCTCGAACCCCTGGTGGGTCCCCTTCTGCCACACCCCGAAGGGCGTCCCGCCCGGGTCGAGGGCGAGCACCATCGTTCCGAAGTCGCCCACCCGCATGGGCTCCACCAGCACCTGGCCGCCGTGTTCGCGGATCCTCGCGGTGACGGCGGCTGCGTCCGGCGTGGCGAGATACAGACACCACGCGGACGGGACCTCCTGGCCGGGCATGGGCGGCGACAGGGCGGCGACCGCCTTGCCGTCCGCATAGGTCTGGGTGTAGTTGCCGTACTCGGGCATGGAGTCGCCGTACGACCAGCCCAGGAGCTCACCGTAGAAGCGCTTCGCCCCATCGAGGTCGCCGAACGTCCCGTCGGCCCAGCACGGAGTGCCCTCGGTTTCTGCGGCCATGACTCGGACCTTTCCTCACTCGGTGGATGGGTTCTCCCGTCACGCTAGCCAACAGCCGTTCGAGCGGCGCGCAGGCCGCTCTCGGGCGCCGTCGCGCCGCGGGGTGTGTCAGCCGCCGGCCGGACCCACGACCGAGCGCGCCACCCCGAGGTCCACCAGGTCCTGAGGGCGCAGCCGCAGCTGGTCGGCGGTGGACCGCACCTCGCCGGGACCGCGCTTCAGGATCGCCGCCGCCAGTTCCGGAGCGATCACCGAGAAGTAGCTGTCGGCGGTGACGTGGGTGTTGCCCGGAGCGGCCAGGGCCAGTGCACCGCCGGAGCCGCCCTCGCCGATCACCAGCGTGGTCACGGGCACCCCGGCCGCGGCCACCGCGGCGAAGGCGTCGGCGATGGCCGCACCGGCGCCCGCCCGTTCGGCCTCGGCGTCATTGGCCGCGCCCGGTGTGTCGACGAGCGTCAGCACCGGGAGGCCGAGCCGGTCCGCGAGCCGGACGACCCGGGCCGCCGTGCGGT
This sequence comes from Streptomyces sp. NPDC057428, assembly GCF_042803195.1. Taxonomy (NCBI): domain Bacteria; kingdom Bacillati; phylum Actinomycetota; class Actinomycetes; order Kitasatosporales; family Streptomycetaceae; genus Streptomyces; species Streptomyces sp. NPDC057428. Next base: position 7,063 of record NZ_JBHVCT010000040.1, on the reverse strand, counting down.
AACCCGCCGGACGGGTCGCCGTGCCGCACTGTGCGACGTACGCCACCGGCCGCCCGGCGTGCAGGCCGACACCGGCGAGCAGCCCGGGGTCGGTGCCCCCGCAGCGGTCGCCGGTCAGCGGCAGCCGGTACTCGAAGTACGCGTCCAGATAGGCCCCGGCCCGCGGGCGGACGGCGGAACGTGCTTGTTCCACCGCGTCCCAGCCGGTCGGGGGCAGCCCGGTGGCCGACAGCGCCCGGGGTACGGGGGCCGCCTCGGCCGGGCCCGTCGCCGTCAGCGCCGTCAGCCAGCGGTTCAGCACCCCGGGAACTTCCTCCGGCGGGACGACGGCGTCGACCTGCCCGGCCGCCGACTGCCCCTCGGCGGTGTACGCGTACGGATCGGCGCCGGCCGGTCGCACCCGGGAGCCCGCGAATCCGATCTGCGCCCCGGGCAGTGCCAGCACCACGTCGGCGCCCGCACCGACGGTCGCCCAGCCGCCCCCGGTCGTCGGGTCCCGCACCACCGCGATCTGCGGCAGTCCCGCGGCCCTCAGCAGCGCGGAGGCCCGGGCCACGCGTTGAAGCTGTATCAGCGCGATCATGCCCTCCTGCATCCGGCTGCCCCCGGTCGCCACGAGCGAGACCAGCGGCAGGCGCAGCTCCCGAGCCAGCGCGTAAGCGGCCTCCAGTCTGTCCCCCGTACTGCCGCCCAACGAGCCGCCCAGAAAGCCGAATTCAAAGGAGACCAGGACGCAATCCCGGCCGCCGACCGAGGCGGTCCCGTACAGGACGGACTCCTCCTCGCCGGTCCTTTCCACGGCGCGCGCCCTGGACTCGGCGTAGCCGGACCAGCCGAGCGGTCCGTCCGCGGTCGCCGGGCCGGTGGCCGTGTGGTGCTCGGTGAAGCGCTCGGCGACGGCGGCGACGGCGTCCCGCGCGGACATGCGGCCGTTACCGGGGGCGTCAGGCACCGAGCGACCTCTTCATGATCTTGCCCAGCTCGTTGCGGGGCAGCGCGTCCAGGTGGTGCACCACGCGCGGGCGTTTGTGCGGAGCCAGCAGATTCGCCACGTGGTCCGCCAACTCCCCTTCGTCCGGAGGTGATCCCGGGTCGGCCGGAACCACCCAGGCGACGATCCGCTCGCCCAGGTCCGCGTCCGGCTCCCCGGTGACGGCGGCCTCCCGCACACCGGGGTGCTCCAGCAGGGCGTTCTCGATCTCACCCGCTCCGATCTTGTAGCCGCCGCTCTTGATCAGGTCGGTGGCCTTGCGTCCGACGATCCGCACGTACCCGTCGGGGTCGACCGTGGCCATGTCGCCCGTGCGGAAGAAGCCGTCCTCGGTGAAGGCGGCCGCCGTGGCGTCCGGCCGGTTCAGGTAGCCGGTGAAGAGGTTCGGGCCGCGCACCTGGATCTCGCCGGTGGAGGCGGGATCCTCGATCACGCTCCCGTCCTCCTCGACGAGCCGGAGCTCGACCCCCGGGAGCGGCGGGCCGACCGTCCCGGCACGCCGTACGCCGTCCGCCCGTACCCCGGTGTTCATCAGTGTCTCCGTCATCCCGTACCGCTCGACGACCCGGCGGCCGGTGGCCGACGCGATCCGCTCCTGGTCGTGGACCGGCAGCGCGGCCGAGCCGGAGACCAGCAGCCGGGCACCCGCCAGCGCCTCGCGGAGGTCCGTGGAGCCGGCCGGATCCTCCAGCTCGCCCGCCAGCCGGTGGTACATCGTGGGCACCCCGAACAGCATCGTGCCCCCGGACAGCAGTTCGCGCGCCACGCCCTCGGCGGAGAACCGGCCAAGGTGGCGCACGGAGCCGCCCCGGCGCAGCGGGCCGAGGACACCCAGGATCAGTCCGTGCACGTGGAACAGCGGAAGCGCGTGGACCAGGACGTCCTCGCCCGTCCACTGCCAGGCGTCCTCCAGTGCGTCCAGCGAGGCGGCGATCGCCCGACGCGGCAGGACGGCGCCCTTGGGCGGGCCGGTCGTGCCCGAGGTGTACACGACGAGGGCGGGGGAGTCGGCGGAGGGCTCCGGGAGATCCGCGTCCGGGCCCGGAGCGGCCGTGCCGGTCGTCTCGACGTGCAGCCGCTCCGTGGCGTCGAGCGCGGTCGGCAGTGCGTCGCCGGCCGCGGACAGCACCCAGCGGGGCGTGCTGTCGGCGACGATGTGCGCGAGTTCCCGCTCGCCCGTCCTCGGGTTGAGCGGCACGGCGGGAACCCCGGCCCGCAGGGCGGCCACGACACCGACCACGGTCTCCGGGGTCGGCGTGGCCCAGACGGCGACCCGTCCCGCACCCGCGATCCGGGAAGCCAGGGAGGCGGAGGCATCGTCCAACTGCGCGTAGGTCAGGACGTGTTCCCCGAACCGGACGGCCTCGGGGGAATCCGGTCTGCGGGACGCTCCGCTCAGCGCGGGCAGAAGAGAGGTCACCCGGTGCAGCCTAGGCGGTACGAGCTTGACCGTCCCTGGAGCCGGGCACCCCGAGGAAAGTGAGGGTGGATCCGATCGTCGCCGTGATCAGGTTGCGGTACGAGGCGGCGGTGGGCGCGGTCCGGTCCGGGGCAGGGGCCTCGTGGACGGCGCCCACATCACGGGTCAAGGGACGATCCGCGGGGGTGGAGCGCGGTCGACTGAGCCATCCGGGGAAGGCCATCCCGCGTAGACGCCCCTAGGGCGGAGGGGTCCCGGCGGCCGGCCGGGGCGTCTCTCGACGGTCGCTTCCGGTCCCCGGCTGCCACAATCGTGCCTATGGACCGGCTGGACAGGGAGATCCTCGGCATTCTCCAGGAGGACGCCCGGATCTCGTACCGCGATCTGGGTGTACGCGTGGGGCTCAGCGCCAACGCGGCGGGCGACCGCGTGCGCCGCATGCGTCGCGACGGGGTGATCCGCGGCTTCACCGTCATCCTCGACCCGGCCGCCGACACCCGTTCCGGTCTCGTCGTCTTCATCGACGTGTCACTGCGCCTGGACACGACGAACGAGGAGTTCGAGCGCGCGGTGCTCACCCTGCCCGGCATCACCGAGGTGGTGCACGTGACGGGCGGCCACGACTACCTGGTACGCGCCACCGCAGCCGACCCCGGCTCCTTGGACGCGTTGCTGCGCCGGCTGAGAAAGGACGCGGGCGTCGCCCACTCCAGCACCCGTATCGCGCTCAGAGCGGCACCTGCCAAGTGACGGTCGGCGACCGCGTGCCGTCCTCGCCCCGCCCGTCGTCCGCCACCACCAGCCGCACCGCGGCGCGCCCGTCGGACTGACGCGCCGTCGCGTCCACCTCCACCTCGACGGCCGTCACGGCCGTCCGCCGGTGCGCGGCCGCCAGCGCCCCACGCAGGACATCGAGCAGCCGGCCGGCCACCGGCTCCGTCACCAGGGTGTCCACCGCGCCCGCGAAGTGCACCGACGGCTGGAAGCCGAGCACGGCCGCGGCACCACCGGTCTCGCGCAGCACCCGGCCCCGGAAGGTGGCGGGTGCCTCGGCCGGCGGCTGCTGCAGCGCGAAGATCGTCGTCCTGACCTCCTGGATGGTGGAGTCCAGCTCGTCGACGGCCCGGGTGAGCAGTTCGGCGGTCTCCGCGTCACCCTCGAGGTCCTTGCGGCGGGTCGACTCCAGCATCATCTCCGTCGCGAACAGCCGCTGTACGACGAGGTCGTGCAGGTCACGGGCGATGCGGTCACGGTCCTCGTAGACCGCGAGCTGCTCCCGGTAGTGCCGCGTGTCCGCCATCACCAGGGCCAGCGCGGCCTGGGAGGCGAACTGCGAGGCCAGCAGCCGGTCCGTGTCGGTGTACGGGAGCCCGCCCCGGCGCCGGGGCAGGGCGAGCGTGCCGATGAGCCGCCCACCGCTCTGCAGCGGCAGCATCATGCTGGGGCCGAACCTGGAACGTACCGGGGTCGTCATCCGGGGGTCCGTCGACGAGTCCTCGATGAAGACCTCCTCGCCGCTCAGCAGCTGGACGAGGACGGGGGAGCCCGGTGCGATGGCGGTACCGACGAGGCCCGCGGGATCGTCGAGGGTGGAGGCGGCGACGATCTCCATCCCACCGTCGTCGTCAGGCTGGAGGATCACCCCGGCCGCGGCACCTGCGAGCACCCGGGCCCGCTCGGCGACGGTCGTCAGGGCGTCGCTCGTCCCGGCGCCCGTCAGCAGGGCCCGGGTGACGGCGGCGGCCCCTTCGATCCAGCGCTCCCGCTGCCGGGCCGCCTCGTAGAGATGGGCGCCTCCGATCGCCGCGGCGGCCTGGGAGGCGAGCAGCCGCAGCAGTGCCAGGCCGGTGTCGGAGAACCACCCGGGTTCCTCCGCGGTGAGGCACAGGCTGCCGAGCAGCTCGGAGCGCACCAGGACCGGGGCCCCGAGGAAGGAACGCATCGGGGGCGGCACGCCCTCGGTGGCGGGGCGGGGTGGCAGGTCGTCGACCCGCACCGCCTGCGCGTCGCCGACGAGGACTCCGAGGAAGCCCGTCCGGCCGTCGAGGAGCGGACCCGTGGACAGGCGTTCGGCGTCGGTCATGCCGGTGGTGAACAGGTCGGTGACGTGGCGGTCCACCGGGTCGAGGAGGGCCAGCGCGCCGTGACGCGCCCCGGCCAGCACCGTCGCGGTGTCCACGATGTGCTGAAGGGTGGTCCGCAGGTCGAGCCCGGTCTCCGTCACCGGCGAGCCCCGCGGCTCTCAGCCGGCGATCGGGGCGAGGACCAGCGGCTTGACCATGCCGTCCAGCATCGCGCCGAGCCCGAGCACCGAGCACACGTCGGGCCGCTCCGCGATGTGCACCGGCACGCCCGTCGCCTCGCGCAGCATCTGGTCGAGGCCGGGCAGCAGGGCGCTGCCGCCGACCATCGTGATCCCGCAGTCCGCGATGTCGGCCACCAGGTCGGGCGGGCAGTCGCGCAGCACCTTGCCCAGTCCGTCGAGCACGGCGGTGAGCGGGGTGTGGATCGCCTGGCGTACGGCGGCGGTGTCGACCTGCACCGAGCGCGCCAGGCCGGTGGCCACGTCCCGGCCGTGGATCTCCGTCATCGCCGGCCCGTTGAGCGTGAGGCCGTTGCCCCGGAGCGCCAGCTGGAGGGGGCGGACGGACTGGCTGGGCAGCATCAGCTCGTGGTGCTGGCGCAGGTGCTGGATCACCGCGTGGTCGATGGCCTCCCCGCCGATGGGAATGCGAACGGCCGTCACGATCGAGCCGAGGGAGAGCACCGCGATCTGGGTGGTGGCTGCCCCGCAGACCATGATCATGGTGGCGGTCGGCTGCTCGACCGGCAGCCCGCAGCCGACGGCGGCCGCGATCAGGGTGTCGACCAGCTCGACGCGTCGTGCCCCGAGCCCGACGAGGGTTTCGACGGTCGCGCGCTGGGCCAGCGGATCGGCGTCGTGCGGGGTGCAAGCGGCGGCCCGCAGCCTCGGCTTGCGGCGCAGCTGGCGGCGCAGCTTCTCGCCGAGCAGATGGCGCAGCATGCGCTGGGCCATGTCGATGTCCACGACGGTTCCGCCGGACACCGGGCGGGCCACCCGGATGTACTCGGGGGTGCGGCCGGTCATCTGCTCGGCCAGGGCGCCGACGGCGATGAGCGAGCCGGTGCGGGTGTTCACGGCGGCGACACTGGGCTCGTCCACGACGAGCCCCACTCCCTTGATGTACACACGGGTCCTCGCGGCCCCGAGATCGACGGCGACATGGCAACGGCGCAACTGATCGAGACTGACGGTCACGGCAGGGTCTCCCGAGAGCGCTGGCGGGGGCACCGGCGGCAGCCGGCTCTCCTGGCATCGTCACGCCGCGGCGGGCCGGGCGCGCGCTGGGTGAGCCGTAGGGGGGACCCGCAGCTGACGGTGCGACAGGTATCAGGAGCGGCCGGGAAGCAGACGCTGGAACAGGCCCCAGGTGAACTCGGCGACCTGTGGCCGGCCGTCGGCCGGGTCGGTGAAGGACAGGGCCCAGCGAGTCGGTGCGCTGCCCTCCATCGGCCTGACCGGGGCGAAGGCCCTGGCCACCTCGTCCACCGTGCAGGACCACGGGAGCAGGTCGGCGGCGCCGCTCAGCCCGGGTCCCGGCACGCCGGGCGCGCGCACCAGCCACTCGTTCCACACGGCCCCGCCGGGACCTGTCATCACCTCGAAGCGCAGATCCGGCCAGAGAGGCAGCGGCCACAGCAGCGCGTCGCACTCCAGGTCGCCGACCGTGCGGCGTACGGACGCCTCGGGCTCGCCCAGCACCGAGCGGTAGCGGCGCAGCGCGCCCCGGCCGCGCGGGGCGCGCAGCATCGCCTGCCAGCGGCGGTTCGCCTCCCGCATCTGGGCCAGGGAGGCCCCCAGTTCGATGCGCGCGTCCTCGACGAGGTCGGGCCGGTGGTCGGCCATCCGGCGCAGCAGGACGAGCTGGAACTGGAGCGGCCCGAACGGGGCGGGAGCGGTCATGGGGCCCATCCTGCCGCGTGTCACGCGTATCGGACGGCGTGCCCCGGAGTTCGGGATTCCACACAGGATCCTCACCTGTGCGGCTTCCTGTGGTGCTCCCCCCGCGTTTAGTCTGCGGGCGCGATGGATTACTGCCACCCGTGCCAACGGCACCTCAACGGGGCTCTGGCCTGCGCCGGTTGCGGGACACCCGCCGACGCGCTGGCCCCTTACGCCGTCCCTGCGGTCCCGGCCCCTGCCGGCCGCGGTGAAGAGCCCGCGAGCGAGACCTCCGGGGCCTCCAAGGCCACCGGACACCGTCGTCGTGCCCCGGAAGCCACCCCGCGCCGCCGGGGACGCCGGGGTCACCGCCGTCGCGGACGTACCCTGCTCCTGACCGCCACCGGTGTCGTGCTGGCCGTCGGCGCCCTGAGCCTGGCCGAGCTGGCCATCGAGCCCGGGGGTGACAGCGGCGCGGCGGAATACGTCAGCGAGGCCACGGACGCGGCCACCGAAAGCGCGCCGTCGGCCTCCTCCGGCGTGGAGCCGGACGACGCCGGGCCGGTGGACGCGCCCACCGTCGTTCCGGTGACCGCCTCCCGCTCCGGCGAGGCCGCGGACGGGCACGCCACCCCCACGGCGACCCGGGGCTGCGCCCCGGGCGCCGGGCCCCAGAGGACCACGCCCG
>NZ_JBHVCT010000039.1:0-56053 GCF_042803195.1 Streptomyces sp. NPDC057428 | reverse complement strand
CGTGTCCGATTCCCGGTCGAAGCGGGTTACTACTTGTTCCGCTTTCCAGTTCTTCGCTTTCGCGTTTCCCTTTCCGGCGAGTCCGACTCTATCAGGCCTTTTCCCTCTCCCTTGACCACGGTCTCGCAGGCATGCGAAAACACGATCACGGTTTGAGTCTGGGTTCTGGAGTCGCTGCCGACCCCGGACGTGAAGTCTTGGTGGGGTCAAGGCAGGGGTACGACAGTACAGGCCGCTGTGAGGCGAGGCAAATCGTTTCCTGAGCGCCCCCAGGCCGGTCAACCGGTAGCTGTCGGGCGGAACCGGGACTTCATATGACTTACGCTGCTGATCAGTACGCCGTCCTCCATCAGCCATGGCGGCGACCTACGGATCCCCACCCCCTGGAGGCCCTCCATGACCACCGTGACGTCCCCTCTCGCCGGCCGCGTTATCGGGCTCACCGCGGTTCCCGACCCCGTGTTCTCCGGCGCGATGGTCGGGCCCGGTACCGCCATCGATCCCGTGCGCGAGCCTTCCGAGGCCGTCTCGCCGGTCGATGGAATCGTCGTCTCCCTTCACCCGCACGCGTTCGTCGTCGTCGATGACGAAGGCCATGGCGTGCTGACCCACCTGGGGATCGACACCGTGCAGCTCAACGGCCAGGGCTTCGAGCTCCTCGTCAACAAGGGGGACACGGTCACACGCGGTCAGGGCATCGTGCGCTGGGACCCGGCAGGGGTGGAGGCCGCCGGCAAATCCGCGATCTGCCCGGTCGTCGCCCTGGAGGCCACGGCCGAATCCCTTTCCGAGGTCCGCGATGACGGCGACGTGAAGATCGGCGACACGCTTTTCGGCTGGCAGTGACAACCCCATAGCAATAGCAAGGCCAGTTGGGCGACCACTGCGGTGGCACGACCACCGCACGACCGGAGACGGTGAGATGGAGACAACGCTGCGAGGCGTCGGCGTGAGCCACGGTGTGGCGATCGGCGAAGTCAGGCATATGGGTACGGCGGTTCTCGAGCCCCCGGCCAAGCAGATTCCGGCGGAAGAGGCCGAGCGCGAGCAGGGACGTGCCCGCCAGGCCGTCGAAGCTGTCGCGGCCGACCTCAACGCGCGCGGCAATCTGGCGGGCGGCGAGGCACAGCACGTGCTCGAGGCCCAGGCCATGATGGCGCAGGACCCCGAACTCATCGCCGATGTCGAGCGCCGTATCGCCGTCGGCAGCACCGCCGAGCGCGGTGTGTACGACGCGTTCGCGGCGTACAGGGCTCTGCTGGCCAACGCCGGGGAGTACCTGGCGGGGCGCGTCGCCGACCTGGACGACGTGCGGAACCGGATCGTTGCCCGGCTGCTCGGTGTGCCGATGCCTGGTGTGCCGGACAGCGACGAGCCGTACGTGTTGATCGCGCGTGACCTGGCTCCGGCGGACACGGCCCTGCTCGACCCCACGCTCGTGCTCGGTTTCGTCACCGAGGAGGGTGGGCCCACCAGTCACAGTGCCATTCTCGCGCGAGCGCTCGGGGTTCCGGCCGTCGTGGCCCTTCCCGGGGCCGGCGAGATCGCCGAGGGCACGGTCGTCGCCGTCGACGGCAGCACGGGTGAGATCTTCGTCGAGCCGAGCCCGGAGAAGCGCGCCGAGATGGAGAGCGCCTCCGCCGCGCGCAAAGCGGCTCTGTCGGCGGTGACCGGCCCCGGTGCGACCTCGGACGGTCACAAGGTGCCCCTGCTCGCCAATGTCGGCGGTCCCGCCGACGTGCCCGCAGCGGTCGAGGCCGGTGCCGAGGGCGTCGGGCTGTTCCGGACGGAGTTCCTGTTCCTGGACGACAGCAAGCAGGCTCCTTCCGAGGAGAAGCAGGTCGAGGCGTACCGTGCGGTGCTGGAGGCGTTCCCCGAGGGACGCGTCGTCGTGCGGGTCCTGGACGCGGGCGCGGACAAGCCGCTGGAATTCCTGACTCCGGCCGACGAGCCGAACCCCGCGTTGGGTGTGCGTGGTCTGCGCAGCCTGCTGGACCACCCCGATGTGCTGCGGACCCAGTTGACCGCCCTCGCGCGGGCGGCAGACGGGCTTCCCGTCTATCTGGAGGTCATGGCGCCGATGGTCGCCGACCGTGCGGACGCCAAGGCGTTCGCCGACGCGTGCCGCGAGGCGGGTCTACAGGCGAAGTTCGGGGCGATGGTGGAGATTCCGTCCGCCGCGCTCAGGGCACGCTCGATCCTGCAGGAGGTGGAGTTCCTGTCGCTGGGTACCAACGACCTGGCGCAGTACACCTTCGCAGCCGACCGACAGGTGGGCGCCGTCTCCCGGCTGCAGGACCCGTGGCAGCCGGCGCTGCTCGACCTGGTGGCCCTGTCCGCAGACGCCGCCAGGGCGGAGGGCAAGAGCTGCGGTGTCTGCGGTGAAGCCGCTTCGGACCCTCTGCTGGCATGTGTGCTGACCGGTCTGGGTGTCACCTCCCTGTCGATGGGTGCCGCGTCCATCCCCTACGTACGGGCGACGCTTTCGAAGCACACGCTCGCGCAGTGCGAGCGTGCGGCGTCGGCCGCACGCGCCGCGGACTCCGCCGAAGAGGCGCGCCTCGCGGCGCAGGCGGTGCTGTCGGGCGAGTGACGTGCGCCGGCTCGCTGGGGCGGGCCGGGTCGTGAAGGGGTTCCCACCGTGGGCGGTGGGAACCCCTTCGTGCTTCATTCAGCGGTGCTTCATTCAGCGGTGCGCCTCGGGTTCGTCGGCGCCGAGGTCGAATCCCGCGCAGTACTCGACGCCCGACTCGGGCGGGACCGGCTCGCCGGTGTCGGCGTCGGTGCAGTAGGCGCTGAAGACCTCGCCGGCCGTGAGCGGAAGGAGGCTGCCGCGCTGCAGACGCCACCCGTGCACCCGGTCCGGGGTGTCGGGCGCGGTGGTGCGCAGGACGACGCCGCCCGGTGTCTCGAGAGCCACGCCGACGGCGAGCACGGTGACGAACTCAGCTCCCTCGGACGCCTCGATGCCGGCCGGACCATCGGTGTCCCGCGAGGTGCGGAGCACGGCGAGGAGTTGTTCCGACTGCGCCGGCGTACTGCATACGACGTGGTGGGTGCCCGGGCCCGCGGTGTCCAGGAGCCGCATGAGGAGGTGTGACGCCCGGTCGAAGGCGGCTCTGCCGATGTCCTGCCCGCAGTCGGCGCAGTCCCCCAGGTCGGCCAGCAGCATCGTGGCGTACTCCCAGGTCGCCCGGCGGACGGCCCGTGAGACCAGGACGGGGATCAGGGTGTCCATGTGCTGGCCGGTGTACTCCACGGTGGGGCCGGCCGCGGCGATCTCGGCGGTGAAGCGGCTACGGCTCGCGTGCGCGTCGGGTTCGAGGCCGGATTCGGTGCAGAAGTCGGCGTAGTCCTCGGGGTCGAAGAGGGCGACGGTGGTGTGCTTCCCCTGCGCCGCGAGTGACCGGAGGAGCCCTTCGATCTGCCGCAGGTAGACCGCGTGGTCGTCGAAGGTGAAGCTCCGGTAGCGGCACATCGCCGCGAAGTCCTCGGGGTCGACCAGGAGGCCGACGGTACTGGGTGCTTCGCGGCGGAGCGCTCGTCGCATGGACGTGTCGGAGCGTTGCCGGATGCGCTTGATCTGCTTGGTGTGCGCCATGAGTCCCCCTGTGCGCTGTCGATCGATGCTCACTCAGCGTAGTCAGGGGGACTGACAACGGGATGCGCCGTCGTCGGATCAGCGGCGTCCGCGGGCCAGCTCCTCGTAGAAGTGGAGCAGTTCGAGGTTGTCGATGGAGCCCGGGTTCACCGCCTTGGACAGCTCCGTGCCCTGGAGCAGCCGCTTGACCGGCACCTCGATGCGCTTGCCGGTGAGGGTGTGCGGGATGCCGGGGACTTCGATGACCTCGTCCGGCACATGGCGCGGGGAGAGGTTCTCGCGGATGGTGCGCTTGATGCTGTCGCGGAGGCCGTCGTCGAGCGTGGCGCCTTCGGCGAGGTGGACGAACAGGGGCATCCAGTAGCCCCCGTCCGGTTCCTCGATGCCGATGACGAGCGACTCGCGGATCTCGGGGAGCCGTTCGACCGCCTCGTAGATGTCCGCGGAACCCATGCGCACCCCCTGCCTGTTGAGGGTGGAGTCCGAGCGGCCGTGGATGACGACCGAGCCCCGGTCGGTGAGGGTGATCCAGTCCCCGTGGCGCCAGACGCCGGGGTACGTGTCGAAGTAGCTGTCGTGGTAGCGGCTGCCGTCGGGGTCGTTCCAGAAGCGGACCGGCATGGAGGGCATGGGTGCGGTGACGACGAGTTCGCCCACCTCGTCCGTCAGCGGCTCACCGTCGGGGTCCCAGGACTGGAGGTCGGTGCCGAGACAGGGCGCCTGCAGTTCGCCGATGTGGACGGGCAGGGTGGGCACCGCGCCGGCGAAGCAGCTGCAGACGTCCGTCCCGCCGCTCACCGAGGCGATCCACAGGTCCTCCGCGACCTCGTCGTGGAGCCAGCGGAAGCCGTCGGGTGGCAGCGGGGAGCCCGTGGTGGCGACGCACTGCACGCGGCTGAGGTCCTGGTCACGGCCGGGGTGGATGCCTGCCTTCCGGCAGGCCATGACGTAGGCGGCGGAGGTGCCGAAGAGGGTCGCGCCGGTCTGTTCGGCGACGCGCCACTGGGCGCCGACGTCCGGGAAGCCCGGGCTGCCGTCGTAGAGCACGACGGTGGTGCCGGTGAGCAGGCCGGAGACGAGGAAGTTCCACATCATCCAGCCGGTGGAGGTGTACCAGAAGAACCGGTCGTCGGGGCCGAGGTCGCAGTGCAGGCCGATCTGCTTGAAGTGTTCGAGGAGGATGCCCCCCTGGGACTGGACGATCGCCTTCGGGAGTCCGGTCGTGCCCGAGGAGTAGAGGACCCAGAGCGGGTGCTCGAAGGCGACCTGCTCGTAGACGGGTTCGGTGTCGGCAGCTGTGAGGGCCGACCATTCGAGGGCGCCGTCCGGCGCGTCCGTGCCGAGCAGTGGGATGTGGACGACCGCGCGCAGCGTGGGCAGTTCGCCACGGAGCTCGGCCACGGTGGCGGTGCGGTCGTGTTCCTTGCCGCCGTAGCGGTAGCCGTCGACGGTGAACAGGACGACGGGTTCGACCTGCTGGAAGCGGTCCAGGACGCTGCGGGCGCCGAAGTCGGGGGCGCACGAGGTCCAGACGCCTCCGACGGCGGCGGTGGCCAGGAACGCGACGACGGCCTGGGGGATGTTGGGCAGGTATCCGCTGACCCGGTCCCCGGGGCGGACGCCGAGGCCGCGCAGTTCCGCCGCGAGCGAGCCCACCTGGCGCCGGAGTTCGTGCCAGCCGACGGACACCTGGGTGTGGGTCTCGTCGACGTACAGCAGGGCGGGAGCGTCGGCGCGGAGCGGGTCGTCGGCGGTGCGCAAGGCGTGTTCCGCGTAGTTGAGGGTGGCACCGGGGAACCACTGTGCGCCGGGCATGGTGCGGTCGCCTAGGACGGCGTCGTAGGGGCTGGAGAAGCGCACGTCGAACCAGTCGGCGACGGCTTGCCAGAAGGTGTCGAGCTCCTCGACCGACCAGCGGTGCAGTGCCGCGTATCCGCCGTCGGCGGGAGCGCCGTAGCGTTCGGCCGCCCATCGCTGGAAACGGGTGACGGCGGCGGCCTCGATGCGCTCGGGCTCGGGCTGCCAGAGGGGGGCGTCGCCGGCTGCTGAGGTCATGGAGGCTCCCTGGCCTTTCGGGGTGTACGCGGGGTGTGCGTGCGTCGCGCGCGCACGGGCTGGGGTGTGCGCGTGAACGGCACTAACGGACGATGCCATGTGATCGTCTTGCGCACCAGGGTCCCCCGGCCATGGTTGCGTGTCCGGCTGTGTGGTGGGGCCACAGGTGAACGGAAGCTGAACGGTGCGCTCTTGTGTGCCGGCTGATGGCAGGGTGACCCGCATGGATGGTCGTGACCTGGTGCGCTCGGTGAGATTGGTCGGTTCCGTGCGGGGGATGCGTGTGGTGCGCTCCGCGTGGCGCCGTCGGCGCGCGGACGCGCGGGCGCTGGCGCCTCGCGGTGCGGAGCGGGCCCGTGTGCCCGGCCTCCTGATGAGTGCGGAGCCCGGGCCGGGCGGTGGTGTGGTGCGGTTCGCTCGCTCGGAGCTGCGGGTCCGGGTGGCGGTGGGCGGTGCGGTGTTCTGGTCGTGGGACGGCGCGGGGCCGCTGCCGTCGTACGCGCTGCCGGGTGACGAGCCGGAGCCGGATGGGCGGGCGCGGCTGGAGCCGGACAAGGACGGTGGCTGGCAGGTGGTGTCGGAGCGTCTGACCGTCGCGGTGTCACGGCACGGCGCGGTGGAACTGCGGACCCCGGGTGGTGTGGTGCTCCGCCGTGACCTGCCGCCGCGCTGGTGGGAGCCTGTGGCGGGGGGCCCGGCCCGGTGGGTGCAGCGGGCCGAGGTGCCCGCCGACGCGCGCTTCTTCGGACTGGGCGGCCGGGCCTGCGGTCCGAGGCTGAGGGAAGGCACGTACCGCCTGTGGAACACCGATCCCGGCGGCCGTTTCGGTCCCGGGGACGACCCGCTGTACCTCACGATGCCGGTGCAGGTGGTGGTCTCGGACGCGGGAACCCATCTGGCGTTCCACGACAACTCCTGGTCGGGCCGGGTGACACTCCGGGAGGGCGAGGAGGGGGCGGGCTCCGGGCACGACCGGCCGGGCATGTGCGAGGTGCGGATGGAGGGCGGTCCGCTCCGCTGCTGGGTGGTCGTGGGGACGCCTGCCAGGGTGCTGCGGGGGTGGACGGCGCTGACGGGTGCTCCTGCGCTGCCGCCTTCGTGGGCGCTGGGGCCGCAGCACGCGAGGTGGGGGTTCGGCGGCGAGCAGGAGGTACGGCGGATCGTGGCGGGGTACCGCGAGCGGGGCCTGCCCCTGTCGGTGCTGCATCTGGACATCGACCACTACGACGCGCACCAGGTCTTCACCGTCGACCGGGAGCGGTTCCCGGGGCTGCCGACGCTGGCGAAGGAGCTGTTGGAGGACGGTGTCCGCCTGGTGTCGATCGTCGATCCGGCTGTGCGGGCTTCGCCGGGGAACGCCGTGTTCGACAGCGGCTCGGAGGTCGGCACGCAGGGCGCGTTCGTGCGTGATCCGGCGGGGCGCCCGGTGCTCGGTGAGGTGTGGCCGGGTGAGTGCGTGTATCCGGACTTCACCGATCCGCTGGTGCGGGAGTGGTGGGGCGGGCTGTACGAGGAGCGGCTCGGCCAGGGGTTCTCCGGGGTGTGGCACGACATGAACGAGCCGGTGTCCTTCTCGGACTTCGGGGATCCGTCGCTGCCGCGTTCGGCGCGGCATGCGCTGGAGGGGCGGGGCGGGGACCACCGGGAGGCGCACAATGTGTACGCCCTGACCATGGCGAGGGCCGGGTACGAGGGGCTGCGCCGGCTGCGGCCCGAGGAGCGGCCGTTCCTGTTCTCGCGCTCGGGGTGGGCGGGGATGCAGCGGTACGGCGGTACGTGGTCCGGTGACGTGGCCACGGGGTGGCCTGGTCTTCGGGCTTCGCTGGCGCTGGTTCTGGGGCTCGGTCTCTGCGGGGTCCCGTATTCGGGACCCGACGTCGGCGGCTTCGACGGGTCGCCGTCGCCCGAGCTGTATCTGCGCTGGTTCCAGCTGGGCGCGTATCTGCCGCTGTTCCGTACCCATGCTGCCTTGGACGCGGGGCGCCGGGAGCCGTGGGAGTTCGGGCCGGAGGTGCTCGGCCATGCCAGGGCTGCGCTGGAGGAGCGGGATCGGCTGCACCCGTACTTCGTGACGCTGGCGCACACGGCCCGGCTGACGGGCGCTCCGTATGTGCGGCCCTTGTGGTGGAGCGCGTCGGGGGACCGCGCGCTGCGTGACTGCGAGGACGCGTTCCTGCTGGGCTACGCGCTGCTGGTGGCGCCGGTGTTCGAGGAGGGGGCGGTCCGCCGGACTGTCCGGCTGCCGCCGGGCCGGTGGTACGACACGGCGACCGGGCGGGCGTACGAGGGGCCGGGCCAGATGGTGGTGGACGCGCCGCTCTCACGTGTCCCGGTGCTGGCGCGGGCCGGCGCGGTGATGCCGGTGCGGGGCGCGGACGGGAAGCTGGAACTGGAGGTGTGGGCTCCGTCCCCGGGGCGCACCGGCCGGGGCGTGGTGGTGCGGGACGTGGGCGACGGGTGGGAGCGGGCCGAGGTCGAGCGGTACACGAGTCGGGTCGTGGCCGGCCGCGTGGTCGTCGAACGGGACGGCGAGGAGGACGCGGTGGAGTATCCGGTCCGCGTGCGGGGCCTGCCGGACGCCTCCCCGCGGTGACGACCCGCTAGTCGCCGACAGCCGGCTCACCGGTGGCGACCGTCTCGCTGCCGGCAGCCGGCCGTCGGCGCACTACCGGTATCGGCCGGCGAACCAGGCGCGCACGGCTTCGGTGTGCAGCGGGAAGGCGAGTTCCCCCGGTGCGTGGAGCACGTCGTATCCGGTGGTCTCGTCGGTCGGCACGGAGGGCGGGAGCTCTTCGGCCGGGCGGGCCGGGAGCAGCCCGAAGACGAGCAGGTGGCCGCCCGGCGAGCTGAGGGCGTCGGCGAGGCGTACGTCCGCCTCGTCGGCCGGGATGCCGGTCTCCTCCCGCAGTTCGCGGACGACGGCGTGGCGCCAGTCCTCGGTCCGGTCGATGAAACCGCCGGGAAGCGCGATGCCGCCCACGTGCGGGGGGATGGTGCGGGTGATGACGACGAGGCCGGTGCCGTGCGGCGCGGTGACCGGCAGAAGCGCGACGGCTACGGGAAGCGGATTGCGGTAGGCGGTGTGGCCGCAGGCCGTACAGGTGCGGGGCCAGGTGCCGGCGGCGTACGGGACTCCGCAGTTGCCGCAGTGTGAGTCCTTCACGGGCGGACTGTATCCGATCACTCTTCTCCTGCGGCCCCGAAGCTGATAGACGATGTGCCCATGACAGAAATCTCTCGTGTTGTCCGTGCCCTGACCGCTGCGGGCTCCGCCCTGCTCGCTGTGGCGGCGGCCGCCCCCGTGGCGGCGGCCGCCCCCGAACCCAAGGCTCCTTCGGAGTTTGTCGACCTCCGCTCCGTCGATCCGACGATCATCACGGAGATGCGTTACACCACCGCGCACAACTTCATGGGCGAGCCGGTGGACGGCTACCGGCAGCCCGTCTGCATCCTGACCCGCCCCGCGGCCCGCGCGCTTCGAACAGCCCAGCGGAGCCTGCTGCGCCAGGGGTACTCGCTCAAGGTCTACGACTGCTACCGGCCGCAGCGCGCGGTGGACCACTTCGTGCGCTGGGCGAAGGATCTCGACGACCAGGAGATGAAGGGTGAGTTCTATCCGCAGGTGGACAAGACGCGCCTGTTCACGGACGGTTACATCGCGGAGAAGTCCGGTCACAGCCGGGGCGGTACGGTCGACCTCACCCTCGTGAAGCTGCCCGCGCTGCCGACCAGGCCGTACGAGCCGGGCGAGGACCTGGCACCCTGCTCCGGCCCGAAGGCCGAACGCTTCCCAGACAACTCGGTGGACATGGGCACGGGCTACGACTGCTTCGACACCCTGTCGCACACGGACGACCCGCGGATCCTCGGCGCGCAGCGCGCGAACCGGCAGTACCTGCGGAGCACGCTCACCGGCCTGGGCTTCGTGAACCTGGCCGAGGAGTGGTGGCACTTCACCTACAAGCCCGAGGTCTTCCCGGACACCTACTTCGACTTCCCGGTGGCCAGGCGTTCCGTCGCGGGCCACTGACTGCCGCCCTCGCGCGGGGAAACGGGCGACCGGGACCACCCCCGTGGGCTCCGGCCGCCCGTTCATGTTGACGGACGCGGAACTGCCGTATCCGGTTGCCGTCCGAGCCGTTACGGTGCATCCATGCCTCAGCAGACATTCGGATCGTACGAAGAGTTCTGGCCCTATTACGTCGCCATGCACTCCAGGGCCGCGACCCGGTGGGTCCATCTGACCGGGACGCTGACCGGCCTGGCGATCGCCGCCTACGGTCTGGCCCGGGGCCGGAAGCGGTACGCGATGGCGCTGCCGCTGATCGGGTACGGCACGGCGTGGCCGGCGCACTTCCTCATCGAGAAGAACAATCCGGCGACGTTCGGGCACCCTGCGTGGTCCCTCCGGGGCGACGCGCAGATGATCGGGATGATGCTGGCCGGCCGTGACGCGGAACTGGCGGAGACCGCGTCGAAGTGGCTCGCCGAGAACGCCTGACGACCCACCCGGCGCCCAGGGTTGACGGCCCGTCACCTCGGGTGAAGACTCCTTCCACGCCCGCTGCGGGGCCGACCCGCACGCGCGGCCCGTACCCCGGTCGGCGGGGGTACGGGCCGCGTTCCGTGCGGTCGTCCGGGCGTCACGTCCTGGCGGGTTCCCTGAGCCGGTCGGCGCGGGCCAGGGCGTTCTCGACGACCGCGACCAGCACGTCCCGTACGGACAACCGGTCACGCGCGTCGCAGAGCAGCACGGGCACCTCGGGGTCGAGGTCCAGCGCCGCCCGCACCGTCTCGGTGGGGAACTGCCCGGCACCGTCGAACAGGTTGACGGCCACCGTGAACGGAATGCCGCGGCGCTCGAAGTAGTCGACCGCGGCGAAGCAGTCCTCCAGCCTGCGGGTGTCGACGAGGACCACCGCCCCCAGGGCTCCCAGGGCCAGCTCGTCCCACAGGAACCAGAAACGGTCCTGCCCCGGCGTGCCGAAGAGGTAGAGGACCAGGTCCTCGCGCAGTGTGATGCGGCCGAAATCCATGGCCACGGTGGTGGTGTTCTTGCTCTCGACCCCGGCGACGTCGTCGACGGGGCGGCCCGCCTCGCTCAGCCGCTCCTCCGTGCGCAGTGGTCTGATCTCGCTGACCGCCCCCACGAGGGTCGTCTTGCCCACACCGAAGCCGCCCGCTACCAGTATTTTCAGGGTGACGGGCTCGACGGGCCGCTTCTTGCGGCTAGAGCGCCCGAAGGCCATTGATCACCTCGCGGAGAATGTTCACGTCCGGCAGCTCAGCCGGTGGAACGGGACGGGTGACGTGCACCAGTTCGTCCTCGACGAGGTCACCGACCAGGACCCTGACCACCCCGACGGGGAGGTCGAGGCCGGAGGCGAGTTCGGCGATGGACTGGGGCATGTCGCTGCACAGTTCGACGATCTCCACGTGCTCCGGGGAGAGCGTCTGGTCCCGGCCGGGATCGTCGGCCGCCGGTTCGGGGACGACGATCGCGATCAGGTCGAGACGGTGACGGGTGGCACTGCTGGTACGCCCCCGGGTCATCGCGTAGGGCCGGACCACCGGCCCCGCTTCGGCGTCGTACCAGCGCGAGGCGCCCGCTCCGGCGCTTGGGGGCGGTGTTCCGGACGCGGCGTACCGGGAGGAGTCGGCGCTCATGCCCTGCCCTCACCCTCCGGCGGGCATACCGGTGGTCCGGGGGGCATTGGCCAGGTGGGCGCCGACGCGCTTGACCATGAGGGTCATCTCGTACGCGACCTGGCCGACGTCCGAGTCCGCGTCGGCCAGGACGGCGAGACAGCTGCCGTCGCCGGCGGCCGTGACGAACAGGAAGGCCTCGTCGAGCTCGACGACGGTCTGCCGTACCCGGCCCGCCTCGAAGTGGCGGCCGACGCCCTTGGCGAGGCTGTGGAACCCGGAGGCGACGGCCGCCAGATGCTCGCTGTCCTCTCGGGTGAGGTCCTGTGACGTGCCGGTGGCGAGACCGTCGCTGGAGAGGACCAGCGCCTTGCGGATGCTCGCGACGCGCTCGACGAGCTCGTCGAGGAGCCAGTTGAGCTCGCCGGATCCCTGGCGTGCGGCGTTGTGTGCTGCGGCGTTCGGTGCGGTCATCGACCGTCCCCTCCCGGAGTGGTTCCTGGTGCTGTCTCACCGTGGCCGGTCACGTCCTCGGCGTTCTGCCGACGCCCGCGCTGCCAGCCGCGTTGGAGCGAAGCCATGCGATTGCGTACTTCGTCCGCGTCACGTTCGAGGTCGTCGTCGGTTTCGGCGGAAACGATGCCGGGAGCCCGCGCCGCGGAGTCCTCCCGGAGCTGTGGGGCGAGGCTGGCCTGCCGGATCCTCCGTGGGAGCCCGCCCACGGTGTCCGGGGCGGCCGGCCTCGATGCGGTCGTCCCGGGCCGCCCCTGAACGCCCGCGTCCGCGGGGCCGCTCCCCCGGGCACCCGGGACGGTGGTGAACGCGTCGGGGGCCACGGGGTGGGAACAGCCGCCGTCGCCGACTCTGCGGCCCTGGTCCGTGACGAGCGTCGGGGGCTTGCGGCGGGGAAGCGGGACAGGGCCCGATGGCCGCATCGGCCGGACGTCGGCGGAGCGTTGCCCGGCGGGGTCGGACGCCATCTGGTGCTGCTCGCCCTCGGCGGCCCGGCGCAGATCACGGGCCCGGAAGATGCCGCCCCGCTCGCTCTCGGTGTCCTCCAGATCGGACACACCGTCCAGGACGGGGCCGAGTGCCGGATCGAGCGCCCGGTCGAGCGCCGGGTCGTCGGTGAGTTCGAGCGCGCCCACCGGGCCGTCGAGCTCGATGGGGCCGTCGAGGACCGCGGGGTCCGTGAGCCCCGCGGGCACCGGGGCCAGTCCGGCCGGCCTGCCCGGGATGTTCTCGTCGGCGATCCCGTCCCTGCGGGCTTTGTCGCTGCCGGGCACGCGGGAACCGGCCCGGCCACCGCCGATCGCCTTCTCCGCCCGGCGGTCGAGGCGAAAACCCGCGCCACGGGTGTCCGGGGCGTCGGTCAGCAACTGGGACGGGATGAAGACCACGGCGGTGGTGCCCCCGTACGGCGATGTCTGGAGCGACACCCTGACGTTCTGGCGCTGCGCGAGGCGACTGACCACGAAGAGGCCGAGCCTGTCGGTGTCGGACAGTTCGAATTCGGGCGTCTCGGCGAGCCGCAGGTTGGCGTCCAGGAGGACTTCAGGTGCCATCCCGAGCCCCCGGTCGTGGATCTCCAGCGTGAAGCCGTTGGCGACCCGTTCGCCGTGCACCTGCACAGCGGTGTGCGGGGGCGAGAACACCGTGGCGTTCTCCAGCAGTTCCGCGACGAGGTGGGTCAGGTCGGCGACGGCGGGACCGCCCACGCCGATGCGGGGAAGGCGCCTGACCTCGATCCGTTCGTAGTCCTCCACCTCCGCGACCGCGGCCCGCACCACGTCCATCAGCTGGATGGGCTTGCGCCACTGCCGGGACGGTGCCACCCCGGAGAGGATCACGAGGCCTTCCGCGTGGCGGCGCATGCGGGTGGTGAGGTGGTCGAGGCGGAAGAGGTCGGCGAGTTCGTCGCCGTTCTCCGTACGCCGCTCCATGGTGTCCAGGAGCGTCAGCTGACGGTGCAGGAGCACCTGGTTGCGGCGGGCGAGGTTGACGAAGACCTCGGAGACACCGCGTCGCATGTCCGCCTGCTTGACCGCGGCCTCGACGGCGGCCCGCTGGAGGGTGTTGAGCGCCTGCCCGACCTGGCCTATCTCGTCACGCTCGTAACTGAGGTGCGGGGCCTCCGTCTCGACGTCGACGTGTTCGCCGGCGGCCAGCCGCCGCATCACGCTGGGCAGTCGCACTCCGGACACCTCGTGGGCGTCCTTGCGGAGCCGGGAGAGGTCGCGCACCAGATCGCGTCCCACCCGCACGGAGACGAAGACGGAGACGAGCAGGGCGACGAACCCGAGGACACCGGCGACGCCGGCCCTGATCAGGACGCGGTAGCCGGCGGGCCCGGCGCGGTCCTGGAAGCGGTCGGACATCTCCGTACCGTCGTTGGCCAACTGCTCCAGGGCCGGCGAAGCGGCCTCCTGCCAGCGTTCGGCGTCGACGGCACCCGGCTTGGTGAAGGGGCCCGCGGCAATGAGCTTCTGCTCCGCGCTGCGCAGGGGCTCGGAGTCGGGGCTGCTCCAGTACTGCTCCATACGCGCGCGCTCGCTCTCCGGCAGGAGTTCGAGGTTGACGTCGTAGAGGAGGGTACGGCTGGCAGCGAGGTCGGAGACTACACGCAGTTCGGGGGCGCCGAGCCGCCCGGCGACGAGGCCCGACGCGACCAGGGCGTCCTCGCGGGAAAGCATCTCGCGGGCACGGGACACGCCGACCAGGGCGCGGACCTGCTTGTCCATCGAGACGTTCTCCATCTGGTGGAGACCGTTCAGGAAGCGGTAGCAGGGGTCGACGAGGCCGTTGTAGAAGTCGAGCGCCCTGGTGCGGTCGATGGTGCGCTTCTCCACCGATCCGCGCAGCGCGTCCAGCCCGTCGACCTCACCGAGGATCGACTCCAGCCGTGCCTCGGATTCGGGGCTCAGTTCGTCGCGGACGTCACCGCTCTGCGCGCTCAGCCGGACATCGGCCACGATCCGGTCCGTCGCCGCGCGCTGACGGCGCAGCAGGGGGAGGGCGTCGGAGGCCCGCGGGTCGGCGAGGTAGACGAGGGTCTGCCGGCGTTCGTCCTGGAGGGCGCGGATGGTGTCCTCGAGAGGGTGCCCGACCTTCTCAACGATGGCGCTCGCGCCCATCAGCTCGTCGGCCTCACGGCCGGTGACGTAGGTGGCGAAGACCCACAGGCCCGTAAGGGAGGCGAGCGGCACCAGGAGCAACGCCACGATCTTCCTGCGGATGGACTTCCCGCGAAAGCGCATGGCCTCCCCCAGCTCGGCCCCGCGTGACGCGGGTGGTTGTGTCAGTGTTCCGGTTGGTGCGGTGTTCCCTGGCTCGCCGGTTGTCCTGTGTTGCCTGTCGCAGTCCGCCGAGCGTGTGCCGGTGTTCCGTCAACAAACGGCGCGAGCCTACTACTGACCTACGGGTAACTCGAAGACGTGTCCGGGCGACTTCCCGCCGCTCAGGCCTGATTTACTCACCGGTTGTCCCGGTATTCCGGGTGAAGAACTTCACGAAAGCGACAGAGAAGCCCTGGCCGGAGACGGTGCATCCGCACAGGGCAGTTGGCTGGAATTCTCCCTTACGTGACCTTTCGGGGCCGGATGGGGCGCACGGCGGGAATCTTCATGTCCCGGCGTTCGTCCAGATGTACGGGGCAGAAGGACCTCACGGGGGTACGTGCGACAGGCAAGAGGCTGCGTCCGAGTAGAACGGGCGCCGACCGGGCAGCCACCCCTGAGTCGGACTGTGGTGGGGAGTTGAAGGTCCTTGGATACGGAAGAGCGCCGGGGGGCAGCGCGGCCGGAACAGCCCGGGACGGCGTCCGGGGAGGCGGGCGGCACGGTCCCGCGGCAGCTGTGGATCGAGGAACCCGCGATACGGCGGAGGATGCCGGATCCGGTGCGTACGGCGGCCGTGCGCGCGGTCCTGATCATGTCGTTGACGGTCATTCAGGCCATGGTGGCCTTCCTGTGCACCCTGGCGGGATCCTGGCTCGCCTTCCCGATGGTGCTGACCGGTGTGGCGGGCACGGTGGTCGCGACGTGGTCGGTGCTGGACGTCTGGGTGACCCGGCAGGTGTGGAACCAGCGCCACGGAGTGGTCTCCGTGCCCGCCAGCACGGCCCGCCGTATGCGCCGGGAGCGCCGGGCGGCCAGGCGCTCGGCCAGGTCGCGGATGCGCGGGGAAGACCGGATACGGCGCCGGGGCGAAGGCCGGCTCTCCCGGGCCTGACCGGCGCCCCGGTCACCGCTACGGCTTCTCGGCCGCCTCGGTGGGACGCGCCGGTGCGCCGGTCATCTCGGAGCGCATCTCCGGAACGGCCGATCCGGCGGCCGCCTGGCCGCTCCCGCTCCGCTTGAACATGCGGGTGGCCGTGATCTCACCGTGGACGGTCTCGCCCTGGGGGTCCTGCTGAGGAAGTCCGGGCCTCAGGTGTTCCTCCACGCTGATGTACTTCAGCCCCGCCCGCAGGTCCGCGTCGTTGCGGAGCCGGATGACGAGCGGGAACTCTGCGAGCGCCGTGGTGTCGAACAGCCCCGTCGTGTAAAGCAGCTGGACCCCCAGCGCGTCCGAGACCGCGCGCTGCAGCTCCAGCAGGTACGTCGCGTTCGCGCGCCCGATGGGGTTGTCGAGGAACAGCGTGCCCGCGTGGCGGTGCCGGTCGCGGCCCCTGTCGTTGCTGCGCAGGGCCGCCATCGTGCAGTACAGCGCGATCGCGGCGGTGAGGAGCTGTCCGCCGGAGAAGACGTCGCCCATCTGCCCGACCGGAACTCGCTCGGCGCGCAGCACCGCGTCCGGCTTGAGGATCTCCACGGCGATGCCCTTGGGCTGCAGCGCCGCCTGCACACCGCGCAGCAGGAGGGACATGCCGTCCCTGCGCAGGTCGGAGTTCTTCTTGAGAGCCGCGTGTGTGGCCTCGTCGATGACCTCGCCGAGCCTCTCGGTCAGCGTGGCCTGGTCGGGTTCCTCGAAGCGGATCCGCAGGAATTCCTGCCCGGACCACTCCCCCAGCCCTTCGGGGAGCTGGGACAGTCGCTGGGCGGAGCGGAGTGTCGTGAGGGCGGAGTCGACGAGGCCCCGGAGCCGGTCGACGATGGAGTCCCGGTTGCGCTCCAGCTGGGCCAGCTCGTCGGTGAGGACGCGCAGCCGGGGTGCGAAGGCCGCCGCCCACCTCTCGGCGTGGTCGGGCAGCGCGGCCGCCGGGAGTTCCCGGATCTGCTGCCGTGCCGGCGTGCGGACCTGCTCGTAGCGTGTGGAGTTGGCGTGCCGCACGAGGATGTCGCTCGCCTCCCGTACGGCTGTCTCAGCGGCGGAGAGGTCGGTTGTGCAGCCGCGCAGGGAACGGCGGGCCTCCGCGGCGGACTGCCTGGCCTCCTCCAGCGTCCCGGCGTACGGGTCGGGCGATCCGGTCTCGTCGTCCGCGCCATGGTCCCTGAGCAGGTCGCGCAGGAGCGCGGCCGTCTCGTCGAAGCCGCCGGCCGAGTCCTCGGCGGTGCGGTGCGCGCTCAGCAGTCCGGCGTGGACGCCTCGCGCGGTGTCCAGCGCCTCGGTGGCGGAGGCCAGTTCGGCAGTGGCCGTGCGCAGCAGGGTCTGGGCCTGTTCCGCGTCGGCGGGGACCATGCCGTCGGGGAGCTCGGTGTGGCGGGACGTCTCGTCGGCGGGGGCGAGGCGCTCGGCCTCACCGCGCAGCCGGCCGAGCTGCTCGCTGGCCGTGGACGCCCGGGTCTCCAGGAGCTGTACGTGGGATTCGGCGCGGGCTGCGGCCGCCTGCCGCGAGGGCCCGTCGGCCCCGTCGGTGCCTTCGAGGAGCTGGGCGGCGCGGGTGCGCACCTTGTTGGTGAGGCGGTCGAGTTCGGCCAGGGCGGCGCTCTCGTCGCTTTCGGCCCGTGCCTGTTCGGCACGCAGGTCGGCGCCGACACCCACCTTCTCGTAGAGCTGCGAGGCGGCGCGGTAGGCCTCGCGCAGCGCGGGAAGGGAAGTGCGGGCGGCCGGGGCCGCCGGCTCGGGGAGGGTTTCCGGGACGCCCGCGATCTCGGCACGCTCGGCGCGCAGGGCGCGCGCGGTGCGGTGGGCGTCGTCCGCGGCGCGCTGGGCCGCCCTGCGGTCCTCGTCTGCGGCGCGGGCCCGCTCCAGGAGGGTGGTGGCGCGCGCCTCGGACTCGGCTGCCTCGTCGGTCAGTTCACGCAGCCGGGCCTGCCAGCCTGCCCGGTCGCGGAGGCGGTGGGCGAGACCGGCGAGCGCGTCTGCGGCGCGGCGGGCCCGCTGGGCGGCTTCCTGCCGCTCGTCGCGGACGCGTGCGGCGTCGGCGGCGGCCTCGTCGGCCTCGGCCCGGACGGTGCGGGCCTCGGCGAGCGTGGCTTCGGCCGTCTGTGCGGTGGACCGGGCGGTGTGTGCGGCCTCGCTGAGCTCACCGAGCATGCCGGGCGGGCAGTCGGCCCGCCAGGAGCCGATGCGGGCAGCGAGGGCGCGATCGGCGGTGAGCCGCGCCGCGAGCGTCCTGATGTCCTCGTCCCGTGCGGCGGCGCGGGCCCTGAGTGCCTGGCGCTCCTCGTCGGCGGCGTGTTCGTCGTGCATCGCCGGGTTCGGCGGCACCAGGAACACGTCGTCGGCCGCGGAACCGCCGGGCGCCGGGACGGGAGCCAGGAGGGCCGCGGTCGTACCGACGGCCACGGCCGACCGGGGCAGCAGGGCGGCGGCGGCGAGCACTTCCCGGGCGCGGGTGTGGGCGTCCGGGGCCGTGATGACGACACCGTCGACCAGTTCGGGGCGCGCGGCCAGCACCGAGGCGTGGTCGGCGGGGTCGACCGCCTGCGCGAGGTAGCGCCAGCCCGGCAGCGCCGGGATGCCGTGCTCACCAAGGTATTCGACGGTTGCGAGCACGTCGGGTCCTGGGGGCAGCAGCCCGCCGTCGCCGAGGGCGCCGAGGATGCGTGAGTCGTCGGCCGCGGCGGTGCGGAGGTCGAAGAGCCTGCGCTCGGCCGCGAAGACGCCTTGGTCGAGGAGGTCCCGCAGTTCGTCGGCGCTGTTGTCGAACTCCTCGGCCGTCAGGTGCCGCACGTCACCACCGGTGGACTCGTGCGCGCCGTGACCGCTCTCCTGTGCACCGGCGGCAGTGAGGGTGCGCGGGACACCGGTGCCGGTGACGGCCGGCAGTCCCAGCAGGTCACCGAGGCGGGGGTCGCCCGCGATCGACTCGGCTGCCCTGCGTTCTGCCTCGTAGGACTGCTCGGCGGCCTGTGCGCCGTCGGCGGCTCGGGCCGCGGCGAGTTCGGCGCGGCTCTCCGCTGCCGCCGCCTCGCGTGCGTGGTCACCGGTGGCGCGGGCGGCCTCCCGTGCGCTGTCCCACGCGGCGACTGCGGCCTTCTCGGCGTCGTTCGCGGCAAGGGCGGCACGGGCCGGGTCGGCGTCCGGCGCGGTGTCGTCGAGCCAGCCGGCCCGTACGGCCTCGGCGGTCTCCTGCTCGACCTCGGCGAGCCGCTGGCGCAGGTGTCCGGCCTCGCTGCGGGCCCGCTGGGCCTCGGTGGCGGCGGTGGTGGCGTCCCGGTGTGCCGTCTCGCCGGTGGCCTGGAGGACCGCGGAGCGCTCCTCCTCCTCGTTCGCCACGCCCTCGCCCGCCTCGGCCGCGGTGTGGAGGGCCCGTACGAGGTCGGCGGCGGCGGTGGCGCGTGCGGCCAGTGCGGGGGCCGCGTCGCGCTCGGCCTCGCGGATGGCGACGGCCACACGGGCGGAGCGGTCGGCGGCGGCGCGGTGGCGCAGGACCGCTTCGGCGGCCTGCCAGGCGGCGTGCAGGGTGCGCGCGTCGCCCAGTTCGCGGCGCTGGGCCGCCGCCGACCGCTCCGCGGCGGTCAGGGCCAGGGAAGCGTGCCGGTAGGCGAGTTCGGCCGCGATCAGGTCACGGTCGCCGCGGGCCGACTCGGCCTCGGTGACGGTGTGGGCGGCGGCGGTGACCTGCTGAGACAGCTCTGCCGTGCGGCGGCGCTCCTCGGCCGCGCGGCCGGAGAGCCTGCGGACCAGGGTCCGGGTGCGACGCTCGGCTCCGGCGTGAACGTCGCGGCTGCGGGCCCGGGTCGCGGTGGCCTCGACGATGCGGCCCAGCAGGTCGACCGAGCCGGCGGTGAAGTCGCATTCGGCGGTAAGTTCGGCCCGGCGGCCGAGCTTGTTGCCGAAGCCGCTGACCAGGTCGGCGAGACCGTCCGTGTCACGGGTGTCGGTGACCGCCCGGAGCAGGAGGTCGGTGAAGTCGGAGTCCTTCTTGACGGCGAAGAGCCCGGCCGCCTCGCCCTCGTCGGCGTTCATCTCCCGCTGGTAGCGAAAGAGTTCGGGGTCGAGCCCCAGGTCGCCGAGGTGCTCGTTCCAGCGGTCGTGGATCTCCTCCCAGTGCACGTCGAGGTGCGGGTAGAACTTGCCCGCGTCCGTCAGTGCGTCGCGGAAGCCCTTCATGGTGCGGCGCCGGCCCCGGGCGCCCGAGACGCCCTCGGCGGGCCGCCCCACCGCCGTGGCCTCGGCGACGGGGAGGCTGTCGAGACTGAGACCCGGCCCGGGACGGAAGGAGTACCAGGCCTCGGCGAACTTGCGGGGGTCGTTGGAGACCTGGCGCCCGCGCCATTCGCTGACCTTGCCGACGACGACGCACTCACCGGTGAGCGTGTGCTGCCATTCCAGGGCGACGTGACCGCAGTCGTCGGCGAGCAGGAACTTGCGCAGGACGCCGGAACTGGCGCCTCCCAGGGTGTTGCGGTGCCCCGGCAGCATCACGGAGAAGATCAGTTTGAGCAGGACGGACTTGCCGCCGCCGTTCTCCAGGAACAGCACACCGGCCGGCGCCGGGCGGCGCGGCGGGCCGACCGGCTCGTCCTCGAAGAACTCCGCCTGCGCCGGAGCAGGGCTGGGTACGGGCCTGCCGACTCCGCGCAGGTCGAGCACGGTGTCGGCGTAACGGGCACCGGCGGGTCCGATGGAGTAGAGGCGGACCCGGGACAACTCGTACATGGCGGCGGACTCTCGTCGTTCAGGCGGCGGGCGGTCAGCTGCGGGGGCAGCGGGCGCGGGGCGGGGTCAGGAGTGGAAGGGAAGACCCGCGTCGGCGGCCAGCTCCAGGCCCTCGGCGTCGGGCGGGGGCAGCAGGGTGGCCGAGCCGTCCGTCACGGGGACGACTCCGAGCTCCAGCAGTTCGGCCATCGCGGCGCTGCCGGCCATGTCGCGCACCTGGAGCTGGTAGCGGGCGGTGGTGCGGTACGCGCCGCCCGCGTCGTCCCCGGTGCGCTGGAGGAAGCCCGAGTCGGTGAGGAAGGCGACGGCCTTGCCGATGATGCCGGTGGTGGATCCGGCGAGCCTGCGGGCGTCCTTGGTCGCCCCGGTGGAGCTTCGGCGGGCGTAGACCCTCCATCCCGACTCCAGGCCGGGGGCGTCGGTGGCGGGGTCCGTGTTGTCGCCCTGCTCCTCGGCGCGTTCCTCCAGTCGCCGGCACGCCTGGCGGACGAAGGCGTCGACGCCGTTGACGGTGATGCGGCCGATGTAGGAGTCGTCGGCCAGGTCCTCGGGCCGGGGGAAGGCCATGGCTGCGACGGCGAGGTGGGCCAGTCCGTGCAGGAAGCGGTCGGCGGAGTCGGAGGACGCGCGCCGGGCGTAGTCACCCATGCGTACGGCGAAGACGGAGTCCTCACCCGCGGTCACGGCCATGCCTGCGCGGGTGGAGACCTCCAGCACGATGAGTCCGAGCCCGGTCGCGACGGCGTCGGCCAGCCGGGCGAAGGCCGGCTCCTCGCGGTAGCGGCGGAGCAGCTCGGTGTACTCGGCGTCGCGGGCGGGCATCAGCTTGGGCTGCAGCCCGAACGAGACCAGCCGGGCGGCGTCGGCCGCGTCGGCGGGTGTCACGGCTGCGGGAGCGGCCGGCCGTGCGGCCTCGGCCGCGTACGTGGACGGCTGATCGCCCCACGCTTCGGTGTGCTCGGCGTGCTGCTCGCTCAACTCGGTGACTCCTCGGTGCGGGTGCCGCGCTCGGGCGGCTTCGGTCGGGTGCTCGGTCCGTGGGCGCTCACGAGGCGTCCTTGCGGTCCGCGGCCATGCCCGCCGCGTCCAGCAGGGCCATGCCCACTATCAGGTCGGCCCCGCCGAATTCGTGGTCCTCCAGGAGCGTGCCGTCGTCGACGGCGAACAACAGCCGGCGCTCGCCCTGGCGATACGCCGTGCCGACCGGCGGACTGGCCGCGTGAACGGCGAGCAGGGCCACCAGATACGGCAGTTCGGGGTCGCGCAGCCGGGCTTCGGCGAGGAGCCCTGAGAGCCGGCGGGGGGCGTCGTGCTCCAGATCGAGCAGTTCCATGGCACTCGCGAGCTGCTCCTCGCTGAACCGGCTGTCGTCCGGGGTGGCGATGAGATCGGGCTCGGGCATCTCGGCCCCCAGGTGCTCCCGTTCCACCGGGGGCGCCAGGAGCAGGTCGACGAGGTCGCCGACACGGACCGAGGTGGGGGTGCGCAGTCCGGTGCCGTGCGCGAAGAACGCGTCCGTGGCCCGGGTGGCCTCCTCGACCGGGAGCGGGAGGAGGGGGACGACGAGCTGGCCGTACAGGTCGAGGCCGGCCTGCGCGGTGGGGGTGGCGAACGCCTGCCGGTCCTGCTCGGCGCGGAACAGCGGACCGGCGTCCAGCAGCCTGGACTGCAGCTGGGTGTGCCGGCGGATGCAGTCCTTCACGATGTCGACGAGCTCCGCTGCGCGGCGCTTGTTCTCGGGCTCCTCTGCCTCGTCCCTGGCCTTGCGGATGTTGGTGAGGATCGCGTTCTCGTGGCGGTAGCGGTCGGCGACGTGGTCCAGCGCCTCGGCGATCATGTCCGGGACGGCGTTGAGCCAGTCCACCGCACGGACGTTTCGACGGGTCGCGTCCAGCGTCCTGCGGAGCGTCTCGGCGTACTGCACGGTGCGGTAGCGGGCCTGCTCGGCCGCGAGCTGGGCGTCGGCGAGGCGGCCCCGGCTGATGAGGACATCCAGCTTCACCTCGGCGGCGATCTGGGCGCTGGTGACGTCCGTGTCCAGGGCGCCGACCAGGACGTTCACCGCCTCGTCGGTGGCGCGGAGGTAGACGGTCCCGCCGTGGCCGGGCACTTCCTCGACGAGCTTGAAGTCGTAGTCCCTGCGGACGTAGACGCCGTCCGGCCCGAAGGTGCCGTAGACGGCCCGGAAGCCGCGGTCCACGCTCCCGACGTTGATCAGGTTCTCCAGCACCCAGCGGGCGACCCGCTCGTGCTCGGTGACCGGCCGGCGCGGGGCCTGGGCCGCGACCCTGGGGAGCAGCCTTGCCACTATCTGGTCGTGGTCGGCCCCGGTGTCGAAGTCCATGTTGAGGGTGACCAGGTCGATCGCGGCGAGGGCGACTTCGGCCATCGCGTAGACCGTGTACTCGCCGGCCAGATTCGCTTTGCGTACGTCGAGGTCGTGCAGCGGGGCGGTGCAGGCGAGCGCGCGCAGCCGACGCGAGAGCCCCTCGTCGGCGGCGGGGCCCGGGGCGGGCCTCGGTCCCCCGCTGAGCTGGGGCGCAGCACTGAAGGTGTCGGCAGGCGAAGTCACGCTGCACAGATTAGGTCCTCGCACCGACAACGGTCGAAACGGCGCAGAAGCGACCGGTCACCCGAGCCGGTGAACGCCCCTCCCGATCTGCCACCGGCGTGCGTGCGCGCCCCGACCGGTCAGAGCGACCCGTAGCCGCCCCCGCCCGGGGTGCGCACGACAAGGACGTCCCCGGCGGCCAGCTCGGCGGTGTCGCAGCCCTCGAGCGGGGTGACGGTCGTGCCGTCGGCACGTTCCACGTGCTGATCCCCGAGCGCGCCGGGGCAGCCGCCGGCCATTCCGTACGGCGGTACCCGGCGGTGTCCCGACAGCAGGGCCACGGTGACGGGTTCGAGGAAGCGGATCCTGCGCTCCACCCCGTCGCCGCCGCGCCGGCGTCCCCGGCCGCCGCTGCCCTGGCGTACGCGGAAGCTCTCCAGCAGCACCGGGTAGCGCCACTCGAGGATCTCCGGATCGGTGAGGCGCGAGTTGGTCATGTGCGTCTGCACGGCGTCCGCGCCGTCGAAGTCGTCACCGGCTCCGGATCCGCTCGCGATTGTCTCGTAGTACTGCACGCGGTCGTTGCCGAACGTGAGGTTGTTCATCGTCCCGGAGCCCTCCGCCTGGACGTGCAGCGCGGCGTAGAGGGCGCCGGTGACGGCCTGCGAGGTCTCCACGTTGCCGGCGACGGTCGCCGCCGGATGGACGGGGGCCAGCATCGAGCCGTCCGGGATGCGGACGTCCAGGGGCTTCAGGCAGCCGCTGTTGAGCGGGATGTCCTCGTCCACGAGCGTGCGGAACACGTAGAGGACAGCGGCCATGACCACGGATCGGGGGGCGTTGAAGTTGCCGCTCCGCTGGGGCGAGGTGCCGGCGAAGTCGAGGACGGCGCCGCGTGTCTCTCGGTCCACCGTCACGGCCACCTCGATGAAGGCTCCTTCGTCCGTCTCGTAGCGGCAGGAGCCGTCACCCAGCCCCGCGACGATCCGGCGTACCGATTCCTCCGCGTTGTCCTGGACGTGGCCCATGTACGCCTCGACGACGTCACGGCCGAACTGGGACGTCATGCGCCTGAGTTCCGCGATGCCCTTCTCGTTGGCCGCGATCTGGGCGCGCAGGTCGGCGAGATTGGTGTCCGGGTCGCGCGAGGGGTGGGGGGCGGCGGTGAGCAGGTGCCTGGTCTCCGCCTCGCGGAGCACTCCGTCGCGCACGAGCGGCCAGTTGTCGAACAGGACTCCTTCCTCGTGGATCGTGCGGCTGAAGGGGGGCATGGAGCCGGGGGTGATGCCGCCGATCTCGGCGTGGTGGCCGCGCGAGGCCACCAGGAAGCGCAACTGCGGCTCCGGGCCGTCGGCCGGCTCGTCGAACACTGGGGTCACGACGGTCACGTCGGGCAGGTGGGTACCGCCGTGGTACGGGTCGTTGACGGCGTAGACGTCACCGGGGCGCAGGGAGCCCGCGTTGCGTCTCAGTACCTCCTTGATGGACTCGCCCATCGATCCCAGGTGGACCGGGATGTGCGGCGCATTGGCCACCAGGTCGCCGTCCGCGTCGAACAGTGCACACGAGAAGTCGAGCCGCTCCTTGATGTTGACGGAGTGTGCCGTGTTCTGGAGCCGCACGCCCATCTGTTCGGCGATCGACATGAAGAGGTTGTTGAACACTTCGAGCATGACCGGGTCCACCCGGGTGCCGACGGCGGTGCGTCCGGGCCGGGGGTCCACCCGCTTCAGCACCAGGTGTCCGGCCGGTCCGGCCAGGGCCTGCCAGCCGGGGTCGACGACGGTGGTGGCGTCGTCCTCGGTGACGACGGCCGGACCGGTCACGGTGTCGTCGGGGCGCAGTTCCGCGCGCCGGTACAGTCCCGCTTCGCGCCACCCGCCCCCGGTGAAGACGGGGACCATGGCGGGCGGCCCGGGCGGTCCCCCGCGGTCGCTCGTGCCGGTGTCGGGCAGCGTGTGGGGTCCGGCGGTTCCGGTGGCTTCCACGGAGACTGTCTCGACCACGAGGGGTTTGTCCATCGTGAACCCGAAGCGGGCCCGGTGCGCCTCTGTGAACTCCCCGGTCATGGCCCGGGGTGTGCCGTGGCCCACGGGCAGCGCGGCGTCCGTCCCGGCGTAGCGCAGGAGAATCCTGGCCCGGGTGCGGATGGCGTCGTCGGGTACGCCGTCGGCGCGGAGGTCTGCGCGCGTCCGAGCGGCCAGTCCTTCGCAGATGTCGCCCACCCGGGCCGCGCTCCCGTCGTCCAGTTCGGCCTCCACGGACTGCTCGCGCATCGCCGTGGCGTCGGCGAGGCCGATCCCGTACGCCGAGAGGACCCCGGCGAGCGGCGGGACGAGGACGGTGTCGATGCCGAGGGCGTCGGCGACGGCGCAGGAGTGCTGGCCGCCCGCACCGCCGAAGCCGGTGAGCGCGTAGCGGGTGACGTCGTGGCCCCGCTGGACGGAGATCTTCTTGACGGCGTTGGCCATGTTCAGCACGGCGATCTCCAGGAAGCCCGCGGCAACTTCGGCCCCGGTGCGGGACCGGCCCGTGGCGGACGACACCTCCTCGGCAAGTGCGTCGAAGCGTCTCCCCACGAGTTGCGCGTCGAGGGGCTGGTCGCCTCCCGGGCCGAAGACCGCGGGGAAGTGTTCCGGGCGGATGCGGCCGAGCATCACATTGGCGTCGGTGACGGTGAGCGGCCCGCCGCGCCGGTAGCAGGCGGGTCCCGGGTCCGCCCCGGCCGAGTCGGGGCCGACGCGGTAGCGCCGTCCGTCGAAGTGCAGCACGGACCCGCCGCCCGCGGCGACGGTGTGGATGCTCATCATCGGGGCGCTCATCCGCACCCCGGCGACCTGTGTGCCGAGCTCGCGCTCGAACTCCCCGGCGTAGTGGGACACATCGGTGGAGGTGCCGCCCATGTCGAAGCCGATGACCCGGTCGTACCCCGCCTGCTCCGACGTCCGGGCCATGCCGACGACGCCCCCGGCCGGTCCGGAGAGCACCGCGTCCTTGCCGCGGAAGTGGGCGGCCTCGCGCAGCCCGCCGTTGGACTGCATGAACATGAGCCTGATTCCCGCGAGTTCACCGGCGACCTCGTCGACGTATCGGCGCAGGATCGGTGAGAGGTAGGCATCGACGACGGTGGTGTCACCCCGGGGCACGAGCTTGATCAGCGGGCTGACCTCGTGCGAACAGCTGATCTGGGTGAAGCCGGCGGTTCTGGCCTCCTCGGCGACGGCCCGTTCGTGCTCCGGGTGGCGATAGCCGTGCATGAGCACGACGGCCGCGCTGCGGATGCCCTCGCCCGCGGCCGCCCGCAGGCCTTCGGCCACCGCGGTCCGGTCGAGGGGCCTCACGACCGCGCCCCTGGCGTCGATGCGCTCCGGGACCTCCACGACCCGGTCGTAGACGGCTTCCGGGAGCAGGATGCGGCGGTCGAAGAGGCGGGGCCTGTTCTGGTACGCGATTCTGAGGGCGTCCCGGAAGCCCTCGGTGATGACCAGGACGGTCGGCTCGCCCCGCCGCTCCAGCAGGGCGTTCGTCGCGACGGTGGTGCCCATCTTCACCCCGGCGACCCGGTCGGCCGGGACCGGCTCTCCGGGGCGCAGCCCCAGCAGCAGCCGGATACCGGCGACGGCCGCGTCGCGGTAGCGGTCCGGGTCCTGCGACAGCAGTTTGCGGGAGACCAGGCGTCCGCCGGGGTCACGTCCCACCACGTCGGTGAAGGTGCCGCCGCGGTCGATCCAGAACTCCCACCGTCCGGTCATCCCTCCATTCTCCCGTGAGGGACGAACCCCCGCAGGGAGGGCGCGGGCAGCGAGGTGCCCGGCGGTCCGCAGGGGACGGTCGACACGCGGCTCCGGCCCCGGGCGTCCCGGAGCCACCGGCTCAGACGGCGGGTGCGTCCGGTCCGATCCTGCTGCGTACCGCCGTCTGGACCTCGGCCTCCTCGGCAGGGTCGGCGGCGAGCCTGCGCAGGCGTTCGGCGACCCGGATGTCCCCGGTCTCGGCGTGCAGCGCGGCGAGTTCCCTGGTGGTCTCCTCACAG
Organism: Streptomyces sp. NPDC057428; assembly: GCF_042803195.1. Lineage (NCBI taxonomy): Bacteria > Bacillati > Actinomycetota > Actinomycetes > Kitasatosporales > Streptomycetaceae > Streptomyces > Streptomyces sp. NPDC057428. The sequence goes on along the minus strand of NZ_JBHVCT010000039.1, from coordinate 29,179 downwards.
TCCCAGAGACACTCGACGGCGAATCCGGTGGGGAAGGACGGGTCCGTGGCGGCCAGCGCGCGGGCGGCCCTTCCCCGCAGGTGCGACGAGGACGTCTCCCGGTACACGTGGCGTAGTACCGGCGCCGCGCAGGCGATGCCCAGGCGTCCCGTGCCGTCGACGAGGGTCCACAGGCGCTGGGCGTCGGGTCCGTCCCCGCGTACGGTCTCGCGCAGGGCGCCGAGGACGAGCGGGGCGTCCCGTGCCACGCCCCGGCAGGCGAGCACTCCGGCCGCCGAGGCTCCGAGGGCGTCGGGCCGGTGGGCCCAGCGCCGTGCCCGTTCGACGGCCACCTCACCGGTCATGCGTTCGAAGGCGGCCACGGCCGCGTCGGCGACCACGGGCGACGGGCCGACGACCGACTGTTCGACGAGGTCGAGCACGGCCGGGTCCTGGACCTGAGCGAGATAGTGCAGGGCCGCGCACCGGGCGCCCTCGGAGCCGCTGCGCGCGGCCTCGATGATGACGGGCCGGTCCTCGGCACCCGCTACGGCGGAGAGGCAGCGGGCGGCGGGGACGTGGAGCACGCTGCCGCGCTCCAGCCCTTCCTGGGCCCAGTCGAGTACCGCCCGGACGCTCCAGCCGGGACGCGGGCCCCGGGGGTTCATCTGGCGTTGCCACCGGTCGAAGGAGCCCTGCTCCGTCGCCGCCCGGATGCGGGCGCCGACCGCTTCGCGGGGGTCGTCGGCCCAGAGCCGCCAGGGGCGGGGTTCGAAGGCGTCCCGTACGGTGGCGGCCAGTTCGGCGGAGCCCTCGGCAGTGGCGGGGAACCGGGCGAGTACCGGTTCGGCGAGGGAACGCAGCCCGGCGTCGTCGTCGCGCAGGGCCAGCTCGTCGAGCGCCCAGACCCAGTTGGCGCCGGTCGCGGCGTAGCGCCGCAGGAGGGCAAGGGCGTCGTCGCGCCCGTACGAGGCGAGGTGCCCGAGTACGGCGAGGGCCAGGCCCGTGCGGGATTCGTCGGTGTCGAGATGGTCCTCGGGATCCGACAGGTGCCGCTCGATCTCCTCGGTGCCGCCGTCGAGGTCCAGATAGAGGCGGGCGTAGTAGAGGCTGCGGTTCTCCACCTGCCAGTCATGACGCGGATCGCTCAGGACGCAGTGGTTGAGAGCAGCGAGGGCCTCGGGGCGCGGTGCGGCGAGCGCGTGGAGCGTGCCGTCGCCGCGGCCCCTCTGCAGCAGGCCGAGCAGTGTGCCGCTCGGCGCTATGAACGGATCGAACATAGGGAAAGCCTCACATCAAGCTGTCGACGCAATCGGGACTGTGCTGTTCCATGTGCCGGGGAGAGACATCTCCTAGGCCGCGCAGCAACATGATCGGCCGACCGCCGTCTTCTGCCTGGTGCTCATCTTCCTCTGCCTCTCGTCGGTGGCCCGGAGCGGGCCCGCGACGTCATGATGACCCAGCCATTTCGCCGACGCGACCACATTTACGGCGCAACGCCCCGCGGGCGGTCCGGACGGCGCCTCAGCGCGCACCGAAGAGTTCCAGCAGGTCGTCCTTGCCGAACATGCGCGCGGTGTCCACCGCGGACGGTGTTCCGGCGGCGGGATCGGCCCCCGCCGCGAGCAGTGCGTCGATCACCGGGCGCTCCCCCTTGAAGACGGCTCCGGCCAAGGGTGTCTGCCCCCGGTCGTTGGCGCGGTCCGGGTCCGCACCGCGGTCCGCGAGTGCCACGACGGCGGGGGCGTGCCCGTGGTAGGCCGCGAGCATGAGCAGGGTGTCGCCCCGGTCGTTGGTGAGGTTGGCGGGGACGCCCGCGTCGACGTAGGCCGCGAGCGTGTCGCTCTCGCCCCGGCGGGCCAGGTCGAAGACCTTGGTCGCCAGTTCGATCACCTCGGGACCGGGGGTATCGCTCATCGGACGGACCGCCTTCCGTTGCCGTTGCCGACCTGGTGGGGAGTACGGCGGGGGGACCGTACGAGTGAATCGACAGGGTACTGCTCCCGGGCGGTCGGCAGCCTGCCCCGATGCGGCGAAGGATCGGGTGGTGTGTGGGCCGGAGGGTATCCAGGGGGACTCGCCTTTTATCCTCCGTTCGGGTGGAAACAGAGGATATTCACTCACTTGCACCTTTTGTCGTATTGATACATGTTGTGATCCTGGAAGTACTCATGGTGACTGTCCCCTCAACCAGGAGAACCGCTCATGATCCTCTCCATCTCGGGCGTGGTACTGCTCGGCATCATCGTCTTCCTGTTCTTCAAGAAGGACGGGCTCAAGGCCTCCCACGGCCTCATCTGCGCGCTGTTCGGCTTCTACCTGGCCGGCACCGCGATCGCCCCCAGCATCACCGCCGGCGGCGCGAGTCTCGCCAGCATGCTGGGCGGGATCAAGTTCTGACGCTCCGAAACCGTCCCCACCTCTCCAGGAGACCGAAGTGGCCCGGCGACCTCTCCCCCGCATTCTGAGCAGCGGCAGCGCTTCGATCACCCGCAGTCGGGAGATCGCGCGCACGGCCGCCGACAACGCCACCGACGTCCTTCATCCGCTGATCACGGTCACCCGTGGACTGCGGCTGCTGGCGGGAGCAGGGCGGCAGAAGTGGGCCGCAACGCCCAGGGAACGGCGCGGGCAAGCGCTCTTCCTCGTCGCGGCCTGCGTACTGGTGGTGGCGCTCATCCCCTACGGGCCCCTGCTGGCCCTCATCTCGGTGATGGGCGCCGCCGCGTGGCAGGGGCGCGACCGCACCCCTGCGAAGACCGGCCCCGACGAAGCCGGGGCGGCTCGCCTGCGAGCCCTGTACGAAGCGCTGGTGCCGCACTTCTCCGTGGCCGACGACCCCGGTCCGCTGTTCTCCCACGGCGGCGACTGGGAGAAGGCCTTCGACACGTCGTACGCCTTCGACGACGACGGCCGGCTCACCCGGCTCCGGGTGAACTACCCCGCGTACTTCACGGACGGCGACCCCGGGGCCCGCGCCCGGGTCGAGCAGGTGCTGCACTCGAAGTCCGGGCGGGGGCGCGAGTACCACTTCGCATGGGACGAGGAGGGCAACCACCTCCTGATGACCGTGCTCCCCGCCCTCCCCACCACGATCGCCGCCCAGCGGTTCGTCACCGCGCCCGGCGAGGCCGTACTGGGCTTCACCGACGCCGACGCGGTGCCGCGCACCGTCCCGGTCCAGGACGGCGACGCGACACGCGACGCCTCTCCGGCGATCTGGCGGACCGGCGCCCGTTCCACGGAACCTCACCTGCTGGTCGCCGGGCACCCGGGCAGCGGGGCCACGACCCTGCTGCGCTCCCTGGCCCTGCAAGCGCTCCAGCACGGCGACGTCCTCGTCGTCGAGGGCAGCGGAACGGGAGAGTACGGCTTCCTGAGCGGACGCGACGGCGTACTGGCCGTGGAGCGCGGTCTCGCCGGGGCTCTCGCGACGCTCGAATGGGCCGCGCACGAGACCGAACGCCGTCTCATCGCCGCGAACCGGGCCCGCCAGGCGGGACACGCCGAGCCCGAGGACATCAGGCGTCCTCTCTGGATCCTGCTGGACCGGCCGAGCGCGCTGGGACATCTGGCGGCGGCGGACGGCAGGCAGGACCCGCAGGAACTGCTCCAGGTACCGCTGCGCCACGGCCGCGCCGCCGGTGTGACGGTGGTGGTCGCCGAGCAGCTCGACAGCCTGGACACGCTCACCGAGGCAGTGCGCACCCACACCAGGGCGCGCGCCGTCCTCGGCGCCGCTACCCGCGAACAGGTCGAGTCGGTACTGGGCGTCCAGCCGCACACCACGCCGACCGACGACGTACCTCCCGGGCGCGGCTACACCCGGCTGGGCACCGGGCCGGTGCTGCGCCTTCAGGTCCCGGCGACTCCGGACCCGTACGACGACGCCACGAGCGACGCGCACCGGCAGGCCGTGCTCCAGCTGCTGCCGGGCGGAGCGCCGGCCGCCGGGGGGGACATGGGCAAGGGCAAGGGCACCGAGAAGGCTCCCTCCGGGCCCGCCGGCGAGCCCTCGCCCGTGCAGGCCGATTCGCTCGTCGCGACCCCCGCCGTCGCGGAGGGATGAGCGCGGGCGCCTCAGGCCACGAACGACCGGGGTGTCTCCGCCCCGGCCGCGACTCCGGAGCGGACCAGTTCGGCGGCGGCGGAGAGCCGCAGGGCCGCCTCGTCCGCAACGGGCCCTCCCACGGTGAACGGCAGGCGCACGTAGCCCTCGAAGGCACCGTCGACCCCGAACCGGGGCCCCGAAGGAACGCGCACTCCGACCCGCTCGCCCGCCACGGCCAGCCGGGAGCCGGAGAGCCCGCCGGTGCGCACCCACAGCGTGAGGCCGCCGCGGGGCACCTCGAACTCCCACTCCGGCAGTTCCCGGCGCAGCGCCCGCACCAGGTCGTCCCTGTTCTGCCTCGCCTGCCCGCGCCGTACGGCCACCGCCTGCTCCCAGCCGCCGGTGCGCATCAGCCAGTTGATGGCGAGCTGCTCCAGGACGGGTGTGCCCATGTCCGCGTAGGCGCGTGCCGCGACCAGGCTGCGGATGACGTCGGGCGCCGCCCTGACCCACCCGATCCGCATCCCGGCCCAGAACGCCTTGCTGGCGGAACCGACGGTCAGGACGGTGCTGCCGGCGGGATCGAAGGCGCAGACCCGGCGCGGCATCTCCACGTCCGCGTCCAGATGGAGCTCGTGCATGGTCTCGTCGACCACCAGGACCGTGCCCGCGGAACGGGCGGCCTCGACGAGGGCGCGCCGCTGCTGTTCGTCCGCAAGGGCCCCGGTGGGGTTGTGGAAGTCGGCGACGACGTACGCCAGCCGCGGGGCCGCGTCCCGCAGCACCTGCCGCCAGCGATTCATGTCCCAGCCACCCAGCCCCTCCTCCATCGCCACGGGGACCAGCCTGGCGCCGGCCTCCCGCATGAGCTGGAGGATGTTGGCGTAACTCGGGGACTCGACGGCGATGCGCTCGCCGCGTCCGGCGAAGAGGTGGCAGATGGCGTCGATGGCGCCCATGGCCCCGGTGGTGACCATGATCTGTTCCGGCATCGTGGGGATGCCACGCTCCGTGTACCGGTCCGCGATCATCTGGCGCAGCGCGGGGAGCCCTGCCGGGTAGTCCCCGTGGGTGTGCGCGTACGGCGGCAGCTCCTCCAGGGCGCCCTGCACGGCCCGGGTCAGCCACGGCTCGGGGGCGGGCAGCGAGGCGCAGCCCAGGTCGATCATGGAGCCGAGCGATTCCGGGGGCAGCGGTTCCAGGCCGCGGGCGGGCAGCGGGTTGCCCGCCGGGACCGCGGTCCAGCTTCCGGCCCCACGGCGCGACTCCAGGAACCCCTCGGCGCGCAGCGCCTCGTACGCCGCTGCCACGGTGGTCCGGCTGTGGGAGAGCGCGAGTGCGAGCTCGCGCTCGGCGGGCAGCCGGGCGGCGACCGGAACACGGCCTTCCAGCACGAGCAGGCGCACCCCGTCGGCGAGCGCCCGGTAGGCGGGCGGTTTGCGGCCGCCCGGTACCGGGGGACGGGCCTGCTGCGCCCGGAGCTGCCGGGCGAGCTGAGCCGCACCGACCGTCGAAGTCCACTGAGCCATGCAAATCAGTCCACCTTCCTCGGATTGGCCGTAGTTGGCGGCCGATCCCCCGCCACACAGTGACATGCAGCAGTCCACTACGACCATACGGGGGCACCACTTGTCCGACATGACCGCCCGGCGCGGCTCCCGGCTCACCCGGCGGCTGACTCACCTGTATGTGGGCCTGGCCCTGTACGGGGCGAGTTCGGCGCTCCTGGTCCGCGCGGGGCTGGGACTCGAACCGTGGGGCGTCCTGCACCAGGGGCTGGCCGAGCGGACCGGCATATCGATCGGGGTCGTGTCGATCATCGTCGGCGCGGTCGTCCTCCTCCTGTGGATCCCCATCAGGCAGCGCCCCGGGCTCGGCACCGTGTCCAACGTCTTCGCCGTCGGACTCGCCATGGACGGCACCCTCGCCCTCGTACCGGACGCGCACGGCCTCGCCGCGCAGATCCCGGTGATGACGGCGGGCATCGTGCTCAACGGGGTCGCCACCGGGCTTTACATCTCGGCGCGCTTCGGCCCGGGGCCGCGCGACGGCCTGATGACCGGTCTGCACCGGCTGACCGGCCGTTCCATCCGGCTGGTGCGTACGGCGATCGAGGTGGCCGTCGTGGCGACCGGCTTCCTGCTCGGCGGCTCACTGGGCGTCGGCACGGTCCTGTACGCACTGGCGATCGGCCCTCTCGCACAGCTCTTCCTGCGCGTCTTCGACCTCCTGGCGCCGGACGCGGGCCGTGCGGACGTCGCCGGACGGCCACCGTCGAAGGCGATACTTCCGCGGTGACCTCTGGACGCCATCCCTATCTGGACCATCCCTCGCCGATCCCCTTCGCCCACCGCGGCGGGGCGGCCGGCGGCTTGGAGAACACCGCCGCCGCGTTCCGGCGGGCGGCCGAGACCGGCTACCGCTACTTCGAGACCGACGTCCACGCCACTGCCGACGGCCGTCTCGTCGCCTTCCACGACCCGACGCTCGACCGGGTGACGGACGCGCACGGCCGAATCGCCGAGCTCCCCTGGGACGAGATCCGCCGGGCGAGGGTCGCGGGCAGCGAGCCCCTGCCGCTCTTCGAGGAACTGCTGGAGGAATTCCCCGAGGCCCGCTGGAACGTGGACATCAAGTCCGAGCGGGCCCTCGTCCCGCTCGTCGAACTGATCCGCAGGACCGGCGCCTGGGACCGGGTGTGCGTGGGGTCGTTCTCCGAGGCCCGGGTCGCCAGGGCCCAACGCCTCGCGGGTCCAGGTCTGGCCACCTCCTACGGGGTGCGCGGCATCCTCTGCCTGCGCCTGCGCTCGTACGGCATCCCGGCAGCGCTCCGGTCCGGGGCGGTCTGCGCGCAGGTCCCGGAGAGCCAGAACGGCATCCGCGTGGTGGACCGGAGGTTCGTCCACACCGCGCACGCGCTCGGGCTGCGGGTCCACGTCTGGACGGTCAACGAACCGGAACGGATGGCGGCACTCCTGGACCTCGGCGTCGATGGCATCATGACCGATCACATCGAGACGCTGCGCACGGTGCTGAGCGGGCGTGGGGCGTGGGCCTGACGCCGGGACCTGCCGCGTCCGCACGGGACGAGCGAGGGGGCGCGGCGTGAGCACCGACACCGCAGGAACGGCGGGGCCCGCCGAACAGCCGGCCGGGACCGTCGAGCGAAGGCGTGAGCAACGGGGCTGGTACTTCTACGACTTCGCGTGCTCCGTGTACTCGACCAGCGTCCTCACGGTCTTCCTCGGCCCCTATCTGACGTCGATCGCCAAGGCGGCCGCCGACGGGGACGGGTTCGTGCATCCGCTGGGCATACCCGTGCGGGCGGGCTCACTCTTCGCGTACGCCGTGTCGGTGTCCATCGTCGTGGCCGTGGTCGTCATGCCCGTCGTGGGCGCTGCCGCGGACCGCACAGGACGCAAGAAGCCACTGCTCGCCGCTGCGGCGTACACCGGCGCGACGGCGACGGCCTGCATGTTCTTCCTGGACGGGCACCGCTATCTGCTGGGGGCGTTCCTGCTGATCGTGGCGAACGCGTCGATCTCCGTGTCGATGGCCCTGTACAACGCCTATCTGCCGCAGATCGCCACCCCGGACGAACGCGACGCGGTCTCCTCCCGCGGCTGGGCCTTCGGGTACACCTCGGGGGCGTTCGTCCTCGTCCTGAACCTGGTCCTCTACACGGGCCACGACTCGTTCGGGCTGTCGGAGTCCGACGCGGTCCGGATCTGCATCGCGTCCGCCGGGGTGTGGTGGGGCGCCTTCTCCCTCGTACCACTGCGGCGGCTGCGCGACCGCCGTGTGGCCCCAGGCGGTGCGGGCGCGGTCGGCTCGGGCTGGCGGCAGTTGCGGGCGACCTTGCGCGACATGCGGCGCCATCCGCTCACGCTGTCCTTCCTGCTCGCCTATCTGGTCTACAACGACGGTATCCAGACGGTGATCTCCCAGGCCTCTCTGTACGGCTCCGAGGAGCTGGGCCTGGACCAGACGACTCTGATCACGGCGGTACTGCTCGTCCAGGTGCTCGCGGTGGCGGGTGCGCTGGGCATGGGGCGGCTCGCCCGGCTGTACGGCGCGAAGCGGACCATCCTCGGCTCACTGGCGGTGTGGACCCTGATCCTCGCGTCGGCGTACGTGCTGCCCGCCGGCGCGCCGGTGTTCTTCTACGCGCTGGCCGCGGCGATCGGCCTCGTACTGGGCGGCAGCCAGGCCCTGTCGCGGTCGCTGTTCTCGCACCTGGTCCCGCGGGGGAAGGAGGCGGAGTACTTCTCCGCCTACGAGATGAGCGACCGGGGACTCAGCTGGCTGGGGCCGCTGGTCTTCGGTCTCGGCTATCAGCTGACCGGCAGCTACCGGGATGCGATCATGTCCTTGGTGATCTTCTTCGCGCTCGGTTCGGTCCTGCTCGCGAGGGTCCCCGTACGGGCCGCGGTGGCCGCCGCGGGCAATCCGGTTCCGGAACGGATTTAGGCGTTGAAGTGAAAGGCCGGTAGTGTACGCCTTTGGCCTGCCCGGAGGACCGTTACTGCGTGCGGAAGAAGTCAAACCGTTGGGTGACAACTTCGACCAGATGTGACAAACCGGGCACCGATGGGTAAGCACCCAGACAAAGGCAGCGCACGACGGGCGACGCATGACCGGCAACGGGAATCTTCACCGCCGACCGGACGTTGACCGGATGACGACGACAGCGACTTCTGTCCTGTGGGCGACAAGCCCGGGAGGCACGATTCATGAGTGAGCGAGCTCTCCGCGGCACGCGACTCGTGGTTACCAGCTACGAGACGGACCGCGGCATCGATCTGGCCCCGCGCCAGGCGGTGGAGTACGCATGCCAGAACGGACATCGATTTGAGATGCCGTTCTCGGTAGAGGCGGAAATTCCGCCGGAGTGGGAGTGCAAGGCGTGCGGCGCCACGGCACTCCTGGTGGACGGGGATGGCCCCGAGGAGAAGAAGGGCAAGCCTGCGCGTACGCACTGGGACATGCTCATGGAGCGGCGCACCCGCGAGGAGCTGGAGGAAGTGCTGGCCGAGAGGCTGGCGGTCCTGCGCTCCGGCGCCATGAACATCGCCGTGCACCCGCGTGACAGCAGGAAGTCTGCCTGACCGCGACAACACCGCACAGATCAAGAGCCGCGGGCCGTGACACAGAACGTGTGTCACGGCCCGCGGCTCTTTTGCGCGGCTTTCGAATCTCCGGGGACACGTCTCGTCGCACGGCAGGAGTGCGAGCGCCCGCAACCAGGGGCGCGGGCCCGGCTCAGGGGGTCAACGGCGGACGGTCCCCGTCCGCGTCGTCGGGGCGCGGCCGACCGGTAGTCCCGTCCTCACGGATGACCTCACCCTGCACCACCTTGCCGTCGGGCCGGTGGATGCGGGCCTGCTGGAAGGCGTCGGAGAATCCTCCCGGGGCCACCGTGCGCATGCGGCGTTCCAGCGAGCGCTCGGCATAGCGGCCGAGCACGGCGCGGACCGGGGGCAGCAGGAGCAGGAGCCCCGCCGCGTCGGAGATCACCCCGGGGATCATCAGGAGCAGCCCGCCCAGCATCAGCAGGCCGTTGCCCTTGCTTCCCGTCCGGCCGGCCTGTGCATCGGCGGCGCCGGGCTGTCCGGGCATCTGCTGGAGGGTTTCGGTGAGGTTACGGAAGGCCCGTCGGCCCGCCCTCTTGATCACCACGGCGCCGAGCACTGCACCGGCGACCAGGATCAGCAGCACGGTGAAGCCGTTCGTCGCACCCGCCACCACGATCAGCAGCCAGATCTCCAGCACGATCCAGGCGGCGACGCCCAGCGGCAGGAGGGTGCGGGCGCGTGAGCGCCGTGGACGGTTCGGAGGCGGTGTGCCGGTCGTCATGACCCCAGTGTGCCTGTAAGGGCGTGCAAGCGGCGTAAGGGGCTGATCTTGGCGCCGCTACGGCGCAGGCGGGCGCCGGTCAGGACGTCTTGCGCCGCAGGACCTTGCTGGCCCTGCCCGTAATGCCCCAGCCGGTGACCCGCCACAGGGCCTCCACGAGGATGTCCCGGCTCATCTTGGAGTCGCCGATCTCGCGTTCCATGAACGTGATCGGCACCTCGACGACGTGGTATCCCGCCTCGACGGCACGCCGGGCGAGGTCGACCTGGAAGCAGTACCCCTGCGAGGCGACCTCGTCGAGGCCGAGGCCGTCGAGCGTCGGCGTACGGAAGGCCCGGTAGCCGCCGGTGACGTCGCGCACCGACAGGCCCAGCAGCATCCGGGAGTAGAGGCTCCCGCCGCGCGAGATCATCTCGCGGTGCCTGGGCCAGTTGACCACCCGGCCGCCGGGCACCCAGCGCGAGCCGAGGACCAGGTCGGCCCCCTTGAGGGCGGTGAGGAGGCGGGGCAGTTCCTCCGGCTGGTGGGAGCCGTCGGCGTCCATCTCGACCAGGACGCCGTAGTCGTGCTCGGAGCCCCAGCGGAAGCCGGCGAGGTAGGCGGCGCCGAGCCCTTCCTTGCCCTCGCGGTGCAGGACGTGCACGTGGCTGTCGCCGGCCGCGAGTTCGTCGGCGGCCTTTCCCGTGCCGTCGGGGCTGTTGTCGTCGGCGACGAGGATGTCCGCTTCCGGGACGGCGGCGCGCACCCGGGCGGCGATGAGCTTGATGTTCTCGGCCTCGTTGTAGGTCGGAATGATCACCAAGACTCTGCCGAGCGGGCCGAACTGCCTCTGACCGCCGTCGTTCACTACTGCCCCTTAAAGTCCGTACGCAGGTGCACACCATATCCAGCGCGCGGGGGCCGTTACTCCGACGCGGTCACGGGCCGGCGTGCGGCGTGCGGACAGATGCGTGGAACTGCGGACAGAAGAACAGCACCGCGGATCGGGGCCCGGTGTCCTTCGGGCCGACCTGGGACCCGCTGGCTGCGGGTCGACCGAAAGCCGTTGTCTACTGAACCTCCGGGCCCCACCCGGGTCACACCTGCCGTCCGGACGAAACCACCCCTCGCCCCCGAGGCGCGGGCGCTGAACCTGGCTGTCAGTGGTGGTGCGCCGGTGCGGCACACCACCTCATGACCCAGCGGCGTTCGACGACTGCGTGGAGGTTTGACCCGGTCGGACGTCCAGTGGTGGACCCGGCCGAACCTACCGGCCAGTGGGCGCTTTCTGTCAACAGCCGCGCGACCTGCGGTTTCCTTCGAAAATGCCTGGTCAGTGACGCGGGCTCACAGGTCGCGGCAGCGCACCCGCGCCTTCGATCGGCGGTACGAAATCCCAGGACGTCACTCGTTCGGCCTTACGTAGACGGTGTGTCCGAACACCACCGTGCGGAGGCAGACCGGGAGTTCGGCTCCGGGCGTGAGATCGGGCAGGCCGGGGGTGCCGGAGCGGGGATCGGTCGACCAGCGCGCCACCCGGTCGTCGGGGGCCTGGACCAGCAGTTCACCGGTACGCCAGACGGCGTAGTCGGCCGGGGCTCCCGGCACGAGCACACCCGCGTCGTCGCGGCCGACGGCCCGCCACCCTCCCCGGGTGTGGGCGGTGAAACCGGCACGTACGGAGATGCGGTGCTCCGGTGTGCGGTGGTGGGCCGCGGCCCGCACGGTCCCCCAGGGGTCCAACGGGGTGACGGGGCTGTCCGAACCGAAGGCGAGGGGCACGCCGGCGCGCAGCAGGGCGGCGTACGGGTTCAGGGTCGCGGCGCGCTCCGCTCCCAGGCGCGCGGCGTACATCCCGTCGGCCCCTCCCCACGCGGCGTCGAAGGCGGGCTGGACCGAGGCGGTGAGGCCCAGTTCGGCGAAGGCGGCGATGGTCTGAGGGGTGAGCATCTCCGCGTGCTCGACCCGGTGACGTGCGGCCCTGACGCGGGCGAGCCCGAGGTTCTCCGAGGCCGTCCGGACTCCGTCCACGACGGCTGTGACCGCCGCGTCGCCGATGGCGTGGAACCCGGCCTGCAGCCCCGCCTCGGTGCACGCCGTCACATGCGCGGCGATCCCGGCGGCGTCGAGCCGCCCGGTGCCGGTGTGCGGGGCGTCGGCGTACGGCTCGTGCAGCAGGGCCGTGTGCGAACCGAGCGAACCGTCGACGAAGAGGTCACCGGCAGCGCCCACGGCACCGAGCTCACGGACGCGAAGGGCGCCCTTCGCGTCCTCGATCCGCTCGGCCCAGTAGCCGAACACCCGGGGGCCGGGCTGCTCGGCTGCGAGCTTCAGCAGGCCGGTGAAGTCGTCCTCGTCCGAGATGTCGGGGCCGGCGCACTCGTGCACGGTGCCGATCCCGAGCGACGCGGCGTGCGCCAGTGCGGCCCGCTGGGCCTCCCGGCGCTGCGCGGGAGTGACCGCGCCGTGAGCCGCCGCGCGGACGGCGTGATGGGCGTCGCCGGTCAGGGGCGCCTCGGGGTGGTAACCGGGCATCGAGGTGACACCGGGAACGAGGTCGAGGAGCGCCGTGCTCACGACGGCGGAGTGGACGTCCACACGGGGCAGGTAGAGGGCGCGGCCGCCGGCGGCCTCGTCGAGCTCACCGCGGGACGGGGGCCGCTGTCCGGGCCAGCGTGCCGCGTCCCACCCGTGACCGAGGATCACCCGGTCCCCCGGGTGACCGTTCACGAACGCGCGAACGAGATCGAGGGCCTCGGCGAGTGTGCGGGCACCGGAGAGGTCCAGCCCCGTGAGGGCGAGTCCGGTCGACGTGGTGTGGACGTGGGAGTCGGTGAACGCCGGGGTGACCAGAGCCCCTTCCAGGTCGATCACCTCGTCGACGCCGCTCGCGAAGGCGTCTGCGGCCCCCTCGGAACCGACCCAGGCGACATGGCCGCGTTCGACGACCATCGCGGTGGCGAACGGATCGGCGGGGCTGTGGACGTCTCCACCGCGCAGAAGTACGGTGCGGTGTTCGCTCAGGGGGGCGGCGCTCTCGGTCATGGGACCAGTCTGGCGCCTGCCGGAAGCGGTTCTGCCCGCACCCCCTCCCACAAGCAGCGTTCCGGTCCGGCCGAGCCGCCGTTCAGGGAGGTTCCGGCCGGTGCGGACTGCCGGAGATCGAGGGTCCGGCCCCTCCCGCACGTCTCAGATGCGCGGCGGGCGCGCCTCGTACGGGGTGGAGAGGACGACGGTCGTACGGGTGGACACGCCGGCCAGCGTACGGATGCGCGTGAGCAGGTGCTCCAGCTCCAGGGGGGTGGAGACCCGCACCTTGAGGATGTAGTTCTCGTCCCCCGCGACGCTGTGGCACGCCTCGAGCTCCGGTACACCCGCGAGCCGTTCGGCGATGTCGTCGGCGGCGCTGGGGTCGAAGGGCTTCACCGAGATGAACGCGGTGAGGGGCAGGCCGAGCGCTTCGGGGTCGACGACCGCGGCATAGCCGCGGATCACCCCGCGCTGCTCCAGTCTGCGGACACGCTGATGAACGGCCGAGGTGGACAGGCCCGTGGCCTTGCCCAGGTCGGTGTAGCTCATCCGCCCGTCCTTGACGAGCAACTCCACGATCTGACGGTCCAGCTCCTCCATGCGGATCAACCTATGGCCCCGGGTCCCTCCAAGCACAGCCGTAGGAGGTTCCGAAGAGCTCGTTCGAGGGGCATGTGACGAATACCACAAGTTTACGGGTGGGTAGCGGCTGGGTGTGCGATTACGGCAGACGCGCGGAGGGAAGTGCTTGCTGTGGCCGAGGCCGTGGCGCCTGGCCGGTCCACCTGAGGGGGAAGATCCCATGCAGAGCCTGAAGCTCACCGGACGTACCGAACCGGATCCCGACGAGTACGCCGCCCGCGACGAGGACAGCGCTCCCGACGCGTACGACACATTCGAGATGTACCGGGTCATCTGCCCGGACTGTGCCCAGCCGATCGCCCTGCTGGCGGACGAGGACGTGCTTCCCGAGCACGCCCTGTGCCCCTCGCCGTGGAACCCGTTCGTCCTCACCGTGTGCCCCGGAACGAACCGTGACGCCTCCCACGCACGCCCCGCCGACGAGACCCTCGAGGTCCAGGAGCAGGAGACGGCACTGCTGCTGACGCTCCCTCAGGGCCTGGACTGGCGGATGCAGCCCTTCTCGCACGCCGGCGGACCGGGGTCGCGTCCCGTCAGGTACGTACCCCTGACGCGGCCTCACGCCGCCTGACAACGCTGACAGGAGACGGCACGCTGTGCGCGCCACGCCGGGCGCGCCGACGTGGTGCGCACAGCCGATCGCCCCGTGGCGGGCGTGATACCCGAGGAACGGGCGCACGATTCGGCGGGACAGTGACCCTATGCCCCGTACCGGCGTTGGACCTGTATGACCACGCTGCATCCAACGGCCGGCCCCGTACGTCGCCGGCTCGCCGCGCCCACGACCGGAGAATCGGTTCCGCAACCCGGACCGCTGCCCCGGGAGCACGCCCGGCAGTCCGTGCCGCACCCCAACGATCCGCCCATCTACCGCGCGATGCTGCGCCATTGGGAGAACACCGGCCGGACGCTGCCGGGGCGTCACGATCAGGAGTGGAACCGGATCATGACGACCCCCGTCTGGTCGGACCGTCCGGTCCGGTTCAGCGCGTCTCGGGACCTGCGAGGTGACGGGCGATGACCATGCGCTGGATCTGGTTGGTGCCCTCCACGATCTGCAGCACCTTGGCCTCGCGCATCAGTCGCTCGACGGGGAAGTCGAGCGTGTAGCCGTACCCTCCGAGCACCTGCACGGCATCGGTGGTCACCCGCATGGCCGCATCCGTGCAGAACAGCTTCGCCATCGCCGCCTGCCGGGAGAAGGGCAGGCCGGCGTCGCGGAGCCGCGCCGCCTCCAGGTAGAGCGCCCGCCCCGCCTCGATCTGGGTGGCCATGTCGGCGAGCATGAAGCGCAGCCCCTGGAAGTCCGCGACGGGCCGGCCGAACTGGTGGCGCCCGGTGGCGTATCCGACGGCCTCGTCCAGGGCCGCCTGCGCGACGCCGATGGCACACGCGGCGATACCGAGGCGCCCCGAGTCGAGGGCGGACAGAGCGATGGCGAAGCCCTGCCCCTCCTCGCCGATCCGGCGGTCGCCCGAGATCCTTACGCCGTCGAAGTGCATCTGGGCGGTGGGCGAGCCCTTCATGCCCATCTTCTTCTCGGGCAGGGCAGCGTCGAGTCCCGCGGCGTCTGCGGGAACCAGGAAGGCGGTGATACCTCGGGGGCCCTCCACACCGGTCCGGGCCAGCACGGTGTAGAAGTCGGCCACGCCGCCGTGGGTGATCCAGGCCTTGGTGCCGGTGAGGACCCAGCCGTCGGCGTCGCGCACGGCCTTCGTGCGGAGCGAGGCCGCGTCGGAGCCCGATGACGGCTCGGAGAGGCAGTAGGCGCCGAGCAGTCCGCCTCCGAGCATCGCCGGAAGGTGGGCGGACCGTTGCTCGTCCGTGCCGAATCCGGCGAGTGCGTGACAGGCCAGCGAGTGAACACTGACGCCGAGGCCGACGGTGAGCCTGGCCGCTGCCAACTCCTCCAGGACCTGCAGGTAGACCTCGTAGGGCTGATCGCCGCCGCCGTGCGCGGAGTCGTAGGGGAGGCCGAGCAGTCCGGCCTCCGAGAGCAGGGTGAAGACCTCGCGCGGGAAGACTCCCGTTTCCTCCTCGTCGGCCGCCCGGGGAGCGATCTCCTTGGACACGATGTCGCGGACGAGCTCGATGAGCTGCCGGGACTCCTCGGTGGGCAGTCGGCGTTCCACGGGCTGCGGGGCACGGTCGGACATGACGGTGCTCTCCTCCCTGTCGGGGGTTACGACGGTCGCGCGCGCGGGGTGTGAGCGGCTCCGCCGGACGGTCCCGGGCGATGCCCGGAAATCTACGGCTCCCCAGCCGATCCTGCCTTCCCGGATCACGGGAGGCGCTGGCCAGCGGCTGTGGCGCGTCGAGTATGCCCGATCGGAGCGCTTCCGTCACCGGGGGTTTGCTCCCTTGATCACCGAAATTGGTCCGAACCATTGGCCCAACTGGTCTAGCCCTTCTACGGTCTCCCTCACCACCTCATCGCGTCCATGCCAACGTCCAGGGCGGCAAGTGCACCATCGGCGACAGCTACGCCGACCACGAGAAGGCCTACACGGCGGACCAGCCGGTCGACGGGGTCGCGGACACCTGGGACCAGGAACTGCGCGGCAACTTCAACCAGTTGCGCAAGCTGAAGAAGCTCCACCCAGGCCTGAAGGTCATCTGGTCTTTCGGCGGCTGGAGTTGGTCGGGCGGCTTCAGCGAGGCCGCGCAGGATCCGGCCACCTTCGCGGAGTCCTGCCACAGCCTGGTCGAGGACCCACGCTGGGCCGACGTCTTCGACGGCATCGACATCGACTGGGAGTACCCGAACGCCTGCGGCCTGACCTGTGACACCAGCGGCCGTGACGCCTACGGCGACCTCCTGTCGGCGCTCCGCTCGAAGTTCGGTACGGACAGCCTGATCACCTCCGCGATCACGGCCGACGGCTCCGTCGGCGGCAAGATCGACGCGGTGGACTACGCGGGCGCGGCGGAGTACGAGGCGGGCATCGGGGACTACAAGGTCCTGAAGAACAGCTGCCCCGCCACCGGCACGGTCGCGGGCACGGCGTACGCCCACTGCGGCACGAACTGGTGGAGCTACGACACCCCGGCCACCATCGGGACGAAGATGGCCCACAAGGCCGATCAGGGCCTCGGAGGCACCTTCTTCCGGGAGCTCAGCGGCGACACGGCCGACGGTGAGCTCATCAAGGCCATCAACTAGCCCTGACGGGGTACACGCACCGCAGGGCGGGTCAGGGGTGGGGTGCCGGGCGGGCGCTCCACCCCACCCTTCGTAAGGGGCCGTGGGGGCATCCGGCCGCCGGGGGACGAGGTCACCGTCGCTGACCGGCAGGCGCGTGCGGTCGGCCCGTCGGGCCCGGTCCGGGGTCGCGTCGAGTCCGGCCCCGGCGGGCACCGTCAGAGAGGCGTGGCGGCCTTCAGGATGAAGAACAGGGTGACAGCCGAGTTCGCCGACGCCAGGGCGGAGAACGCCGTACCGGCCGCCGCAACCCACACGGCCAGCCCCACGGTTGTCGACAGCGGCGGCCATGCCCGCGCCGCGGGCGCGGGACCGAGCAGGGCCGCGACCCGGCGCGGGACGGGCCCGGGCGCCGCCAGCGCCGCGAGCGTGGAGAGCGGGGCACCCGGGGACATCAGGGCCGCCTTGCCGATCGCCCGGGCCACACTGCGCCGGTCCCCCACGGCGAGCGCCGCCTCCTCGTCGGCCCAGCGCTCGCTCGTGTACCCGACCGCCGTACCGAGCGGGCGAAGGAACGGGTTCGCCCTCGCGGCCAGTTGCACCGTCAGCAGGAAGCGGTGGTGCGCGCCGGCCAGGTGCGCCCGCTCGTGGGCGAACAGTGCCCGCCGCTCCGGTCCGCCGAGGGCCGAGAGCATGCCCGTGGTGACGACGACCCGGCCGTGCGGCCTGCCCGGGAGGGCGTACGCGTACGGTGTCGCGTCCGGCAGGAGTACCACCTTCCTGGGCGGCAACCCGGCCAGCGCGAGATGCGCCCGCCGGCGTACCAGGAAGTGGCGTGCCGCCGTCCATCCGCAGGAGGCGAACACGGCGAGCAGGAGCGGGATGGCCACCCTTCCGGCGAACTCGTCGTACGGGACGGCCTCCCGCACCTCGGGGTCGGACCATCCGTCGGGCAGGGGGTTGCCCGGCAGTTGCGCGGTACCGACCACGACCATCAGGACGAGCGACAGCGTGCTGCACACGGCGAGCACCGTCGCGACACCCGACAGGAGCCAGGTCGCGGTGCGCGGATGCAGGTGCTGCTCGGCCAGGCGTGCGACCGGCCAGGCGCTCAGGGGCAGCACCATCGGCAGGAAGACGAAGATCCCCATGCGTCAGTCTTCCCCTTCGCCCGCCGCCCCCGCCAGCAGTTCCCTGAGCAGCCGCTCGTCGCCGGGCGGCAGCGCGGTCACGAAACTCGCCAGCACCGCCTCGCGGTTCGCCTCGGCGTCGAGCACCTTGCGCATCCGAAGGGCCGCCAGGCCCGACTCGTCCGTCGTCGCCGTCCACGCGAACGAGCGGCCCGAACGCTCCCGCTCGACAACGCCCTTGACGTGCAGCCGGGTGAGGATGGTGATCACCGTCGTGTAGGCGAGACCGCTGCCGAGACGCTCCTGGACCCAGCCGGCGTTCACCGGGTGCGGGGCACGGCGCAGCTCCGCCAGCACCTGGCTCTCGAGCTCTCCCTGACCCCTGCGGCGGGGCTGCCGGGCACCGCCCTGGTTCTGGCCGGTCATGGCGTCTCGCTCCTGCCGCGGTGCCCGGAGATGCCCGGCGCCTGGGCCGTTCATCGTACTGAGATACGACCCGCCGTCCGCAGTCGTCCCTGCCACGCCGCCCGGCCCCGGGTGGTGACGCCCTCACCCCGGCAGGAGGAACAATGTGTGCACCGGGGGCGGAAAGGCGGCCGGGCGGACAACTTCTACAGGAATGTAGATGCTCCGCCTCGGACCGCGCGAGAATACACGGGGGCGCATGGGTCACATCCATGCCCATGACCGGAGGGAAGCGCATGCAAGGGGCACAGGGGCGGGGGCGCCGTGGGCGCGGCGGGGCCCACGGGCCGGTCCGCCTCACACGTCGCGGCAGGTACCTCGCCTGGACCGTCGGCGTCCTGGCCGTACTGCTCGCCGGTGGCGGCGGCGCCGGAGCGTGGGTCTACCGGAGTCTGGACGCGAACATCCACGCAGGCGACATCGACGGCAAGATCGGCGGGGACCGGCCCGACAACCTCAGCCCCGGGGCCCTGAACATCCTCGTCGTGGGCTCGGACAGCCGCGACGGGGCCAACGCGAAGTACGGCAAGGACCTGGACACCATGCAGTCCGACACGCTGATGGTGCTGCACCTGTCGGCCGACCGGAAGTGGGGCACGGTGGTCTCCATGCCGCGGGACTCCTGGGTCCCGATAGCGGCCTGCGACAGGGGCGACGGCACCACCTCGGCGCCGCACCGGGCGAAGATCAACGAGGCGTTCGCCATCGGTGGCGCGAAGGGCGATGTCGGAGGCGCCGCCGCCTGCACCATCAGGACCATCGAGCAGAACACCGGTCTGCGCATCGACCACTTCCTTTCGGTCGACTTCCAGGGGTTCAAGGGAATGGTCAACGCCGTCGACGGGATCGAGGTCTGCCCCGAGCAGGCGATGCGCGACGAGAAGGCCCACCTCGAACTGGAAGCGGGCTGCCAGACGGTCAAGGACGAGGAGGCCCTCGGCTACGTCCGCACCCGTTACAGCGTCGGTGACGGTTCCGACATCGGCCGGATAGGGCGCCAGCAGGAGTTCATGGAGGCACTGGCCGCGAAGGCACGGAAGAAGCTGACCAGTCCCGGCGCCATGTACGGCGTCCTGGACTCGGCGACGAAGTCCGTGACGACGGATCCGAAGCTCGCCGGGATCAAGCCGCTGACCTCACTCGCGTCGGACATCCGGTCGATCGCGTCCGACAGGCTGGCCTTCCTCACCGTTCCGAACTACCCGCGCGAGCTCGACGTCCCGACGGACAAGGCCAACATCTCCTGGCAGTACCCCCAGGCACAGGATCTGTTCACCGCTCTGGCCAGGGACGAGGAGGTCGACAAGGACCGGCTGACGACGCCTGCACCCCTGGCCGCGCGGACCATCCGCGTGCAGGCGCTCAACGGCACCGGCGAGGCCGGCGCGGCCGCCGGAGCAGCGGAGCAACTGCGCCTCGCGGGCTACTCGGTCACCGGGACCGCCAACGCCGGGGAGACGGGCGGGAAGACCTCGGTCACCTGCCCTCCCGGCCTGGAGGAGCAGGCGCGCGCGGTGGCTCAGCGCCTGCGCAGGCCGGTGAAACCCCGGGCGGACGCGGACGCGGCACCTGGCCTCGTCACCCTCACGATCGGCACGGACTTCGAAGGGGTACGCGGCTGACGCGGACGCGGACGGGCGGGGACGCGAGCCAGTAGACGTAACAAACCCGGCGGGCTGCTGCGCCTGGCTTCGAGCGCGCGCCCCGGGAGGATCGTGGCACAAGCAACCGCGACGCCGCTCCCCATTTGCCGGTCGGTCTTAACGATGTCCGTCGGTGCCCCTGATACTCATGGACGTCTATGAGCGCAAGGGGTCAGCGAGCAACACGGCACCCCAGCCAGAACGTTGACAGCGCCAGCCTGGTCACCGGGAGTATGGGCCGGTGAGTGCTGACGTGTTGGGACGCTGGGTGCCGGATCGTCCCGAAGATGTGGCCTCGGTCTTCGCCGAGGCGGACTTCCCGTGGTGGATCGCCGGTGGCTACGCGATCGAACTCGCGGTCGGCCGCGAGCTGCGCGCACACGGCGATCTCGACGTCGTAGTTCTATGGCGTGACCAGGCGCTCGTACGTGAACTGTTGGCCACCTGAGACCTGTAGGTGGCGGACCCGCCCGGCCAGGGAGAGCTTCGACCGTGGTGTCCTGGAGAGGTCCTTCGGCCGCCGCTCCATGACATCTGGTGCCGCCGCACGTCCAAGGCGCCCTGGTCGGTACAGCTCATGCTGGACGAAGCCGAGGGCACCAAGTGGGTCTCGCGGCGCACCCCGGTAGTCCGGCTCCCGATCGACCAGCTCGGGCAAACGAACAAGGCAGACAGCCCCTACCTCGCGCCCGAAGTGCAGCTCTTCTACAAGGCAAAGGCGACCCGGGACAAGGACGAGACCGACTTCGAAGCGGTACTGCCGCTGCTCGCCGCTCCGGCACGCGCCTGGCTGGCGAACGCGGTCAAAGTGATCGCGCCCAACCATCCCTGGCTTCGCCGGCTCCTTCCGGTCAACCGAACGTGAGCAGCGGAACGTCGTAGGGGTCAGGGTTTCGGGGCCGGGTGATGGTGAGCGACGTGACCGCCACGATCAGCAGCTCGCTGAGGAACTGGACCTCGGCGCTGAGGAGATGGCTCGTCCTGCCGTCGGCCGGCTGGGCCTTCGGGCCGACGGAGACGCGGATGTGCGGAAGGTCCCGCCGACGGCCGGGTCGTGGGCGAGCGTGCCCGCGCCGAACGCCTCGACGTTGGTGACCACGTCTTCGCCCAGACCGAGGGCGGTCTCCGGCACGGGGACCGCACCCTCTGGAACGCACTCGACCTCGACGTGGCGCCCGGGGAGTTCTGGCGGTCTTGGGACCGAGCAGCTCCGTGCAGAACCAGCTTGATCCAGGCCCTCCTTGGCCGCCGGCCACTCTCCCGCGGCGCCTTGCGCGTGCTCGGCGCAGATCCCCGGCGCGCCGCGCGTCACATCGGGTACGTGCCGCAGCAGGGCGCCGGCCCCGCGCCCGCCGTGCGCTTGAGGCACCGCGTCACCAGCGAAGGGGGCCGCCATGCGTCAGGCGCTTGCCATCCCGGCGCTTCGGCCCCCGGCCTGCCACCTCACACCACGGAGTGGCGGCGACACCCCCCCCCTTTGTAATGGAAATCATTTTCATATAACGTGGCCTCGACCTTATCGAGGTGTAGCAGCCGCCCGAAGCGCACGACCCATCCAGGCCCCAAGTCCGCCCACCAGCTTGCGCGTAGCTGCCCTCCTCATCCAGTCAAGCCTTTCATCCTTCGATGTGGCCACAGTCGCCTCTTCGATGCCTTTCACTGCACGTTTCTGTTCCGGAGCTCCTTCATGTCCCGTATCCCTATCCCCAGACCTGTTCCGTCCATCGTCGCGATAGCAGGCGTTCTGGCGGTCGGTATCGCGCCGGCCACGGCCGCCGTATCCGCGGACCAGACCGGTCGCGGGCCCGCCGCCGGTGCCGCACAACGCCCACCCGGCAGCGGCGGCACGCACACCGTGACCCTGATCACCGGCGACAAGGTCACCATCGGCACGGCGTCCGACGGCACCGTCATCCGGTCCTTCGAGGGCGTGAACGGGACCACCACCGGTTTCCACCGCGCCGTCGTCGACGGAGCCACGTACGTCTACCCCGACGCGGCCCTGCCCTTCGTCGGCGCCGGCACGCTGGACAAGCAGTTGTTCAACGTGACGAAGCTGATTGCCGACGGCTACGACGACGCGCACTCCTCCCGGTTGCCTCTCATCGTCGGCTACACCGACGCGGCGGCCCGGTCCCGGACCCAGCGGACCGTGGCTGGTTCGAACATCGTCCGGCAGTTGGACAGCATCCAGGGCGCGGCCGTCGCCCAAGACCGTAAGAAGGCCGCGACGTTCTGGTCCGCGCTCACCGGCGGTTCCGGGGCAGATGTGGTCCGTTCGGCAAAGCCCTCCTTCGCGGGCGGGATCGCCAAGGTCTGGCTCGACGGCAAGGTGCAGGCCAACCTGGCCGACTCGACCGCGCAGATCGGCGCACAGAAGGTCTGGGCGGAGGGCAACACCGGCAAGGGCGTCGAGGTCACAGTCCTCGACAGCGGCATCGACGCAGAACACCCCGACCTCAAGGGCCAGCTCGACGCCACCGCCAGCTTCGTCCCCTACGAGGAGGACGTAGCCGACTACAACGGTCACGGCACCCACGTCGCCTCGACCATCGCGGGCACCGGCAGCGCCTCCGAGGGCAAGGAGCGTGGCGTCGCCCACGGCGCCCGGCTGAACATCGGCAAGGTCCTCGATACCGAGGGCAGGGGCCAGGAGTCCTGGATCATCGCGGGCATGGAGTGGGCCGCCCGGGACCAGCATGCCAAGGTCATCAGCATGAGCCTGGGCGGCGGCGGTGACGCGAGCGACCCGATGAGCCAGACGGTCGACCGGCTCAGCCGCGAGACCGGCGCACTGTTCGTCATCGCAGCGGGCAACAGCGGCCCGAACTCCATCGGCAGCCCCGGCGCAGCGGATGCCGCGCTGACCGTCGGCGCCGTGGACTCCGCTGACCATCTCGCCGACTTCTCCAGCACCGGCCCGCGTTCCGGCGACGGCGGTCTGAAGCCGGAGATCACCGCCCCCGGCGTCGACATCCTGGCGGCCCGTTCCCACTACAAGCGCGGCGCAGGCTACTACACCACGATGAGCGGCACCTCGATGGCGACGCCGCACGTCGCGGGCGCGGCCGCGCTGCTGGCCGCCGAGCACCCCGACTGGACGGGCTCCCAGCTGAAGGAAGCCCTGGTAAGCAGCGCCAAGGCGACCCCGTCGTACACGCCGCACCAGGCAGGTGCGGGCCGTCTCGACGCGGCAGCCGCGGTGCACGCCTCGGTCTTCGCGACCGTCAGCGCCTATTCCGGCTTCCACACCTGGCCGGCCGAGCCGGGCGAGACTGAGGTCCGGAAGGTGACGTACACCAACGTCGGCGACGCGCCGGTCACCCTCGACCTCGCGGTCGAAGGCACCGTTCCGGCACAGCTGTTCACGCTCTCCGACAGCCACGTAACTGTCCCCGCGCACGGCACCGCCTCTGTCGACGTCACGGCGGCCGTGGACCGGTTGACGGCCGACCAGCCGGTGAGCGCCATAGTCACCGGTATGGACGGCTCCGGGAAGGTCAGGGCGCGCACCCTGATCGGCGCCGCGCTGGAAGGGCAGCGGCAGAACCTGAAGGTCGTCGCGAAGGACCGCTCGGGCAAGCCGCTGGCTGGCCGGGTCACGCTCTCCGCCGAGGGCATGTTCACCGTCATGGACCTCGACGAGTCCGGCACCGGCTCGGTGCGGCTGCCCGTCGGCACCTACAGCGGCTGGCTCACCTCCGACGTCCCGGGGGCGGGCGGTCCGCACTCCCTGGGCATGGCGCTGCTGGCCTTCAACGACGTACGGCTGAACCAGGACCGCACGGTCACCCTCGATGGCCGCAAGACCCGTCAGGTCCTGGCCCGGGTGCCGCAGCGGACCACGGCCGTCGCACCGCGCCTGGACGTCCACCGGTCGTTCTCCAGTTCCCTTGTCGAGTCCTCGATGCTGCCCAACGAGACGTACGACAGCATCTGGGCGCTGCCGACCGGTAAAAAGGTCACCGACGGCGAGTTCGAGTTCGGCGCCCGCTTCCGCCTGGAGCAGCCGGCGCTGACCCTCGCCACGAAGTCGAAGACCTACGCCGACCCGCTGGTCAAGCGCGGGGCCAAGCCCCTGCCAGCCGGCACCCGCACGCTCACCGCGGTCTACGCCGGTGATGGCACGGCCGCCGAGCTGGCCCGCCACAAGCCGCGCGGCAAGGCCGTAGTGGTGCGGGGCGGCGACCCGGCCGCGATCAAGACGCAGGCCGCGGCCGCGGCGGCCGCGGGCGTTCAGGTGCTCCTGGTGGTCAACGACGGCATCGGCCGGCTGCAGCCCTGGGACGAGAACCCCTGGAGCCCGCAGAGCCCGGCACCTCTGACGGTGGCCACCCTCAACGCCGACCAGGGCGCCGACCTCATCGGAGCGCTCAGGCATGGCCCGGTCAAGCTGAAGGTCACCTCCAACCCCACCACCGACTACCTCTACGACGTGGTGCACCACTGGACCGGCGCCGTCCCGGCAGACCCGACCTGGCGGGCCACGCAGCGCGACCTGGGTAAGGTAGCCGTCTCCTTCCGCAACCACCGCCAGGGCAAGGCGATGGAGTTCCGCCCCGACCTCTGGCGGGGCTGGGTGGTCGGCAACCAGCTCACGGCACCCGCGCAGGGCGACCGCACCGACTGGGTCACCGCCGGCGCAACCTGGCAGGACGACGCCTTCATCCAGGGCGAGACTGGGCAGCACTCGATCGACGTCCTGCGCTACCCGGCCGGGAAGACCGGCAAGGTCTCCTGGTTCGGCCCGATCCAGCGCCCCCGGATGGGCCCGATCGGCTACCAGCCGGTCCGCTACCTCGACGGGGTCTACATCCCGGCGCCCGGCTGGGGCGACTCGGGCTCGGGCCACGTCGGCGAGGCCTACGCCAACTACAAGGCAAAGAACTGGATGGCGCTCTACCAGGGCGACCAGCAGCTCGACTGGGGCAACGCCGAGTACCTGCCTGTCACGGGCCTCGCCCCCAAGCGACTGCCCTACCGGCTGGTTGTCGACAACGACCGCGCGGAGTGGACCCACCCGTACTCCACACACACGCTGACGAAGTGGAACTTCACCTCCGCGGCCACCGGCAGCGAGGCGGCAGAGTCCCTGCCGCTCATCCAGCTCGACTACGGCGTGGACACCGACAAGGCCGGCCGCGCTGACCGGCACGCCAAGCTGACCGTGACCGCCTCGCACCTGCCCGGCACGACCGCCGCGATCGGGAAGCCCTCACTCGAAGTCTCCTACGACGACGGCAAGACCTGGCAGAGGACCGGCCTGGACCGCAGCGGCAGCAGTTGGCGGACGAGCCTGCGCGCCCCGAAGTCCGCGGGCTTCGCCGCACTCCGGGTCACCGCCCGGGACAATGCGGGCAACACCGTCTCACAGACGATCACCCGGGCCTTCGGCCTGCGCTGACACCACCGCAGTACCCAATGCGGGGCGGGACCGCGACCAGCGGCTCCGCCCTGCGTGGTTGGAGCCCGGGCACGACGGCTTCGAGCGCCACCTATCGCGCCCGATGCCCCGGCCCAGGGCCTCGCGAGAAACAGGCGCCAAGGGGCTCTCGGGCACGAAGGAACAGGGATGACGTTAGCGAAGATGATCGGGCTCTCCTGTCGGATCCGTGGGTGGTCAGTTCGGGAGTTGACGGCCTGGTAGGTGGGGGCGGTGGCCGCCGAGGCTGAGCATGGCCAGGGCGATGAGGGCGGTGGCGTCCTTGAAGCCGAAGGCCATGCGGGTGATCAGTCGGATCTTGGTGTTCATGCTCTCGACCAGGCCGTTACTCAGTGCTGCTCCGCGCAAGTTCGTGAAGGGGTGATTGTGGCTGAGCGCTCCGGCGGGCATTGTGTGGCGTGCTCAGGGTGTCAGTGGTCACCTGGGCGTGCTGGAGTGTCATGGGCCCAGGTGTGCAGGATGAAGGCCCGGCCTTTCCCTTCGACTCGTTCTGGCTCGTGGTTGGTGAGGCGGAACTCCAGGGCTCGTGCGACAGCGATGCTGGGGGCGTTGTCAGCCTCGATTTCCAGAAGCACGCGGGGCAGTTCCAAGATCTGGTGGGCGTAGTCGGTCATGAGCTGTGCGGCACGCAGGGCCAGGCGTTGTCCGCGGTGGGCGGTTCCGACGGCATAGCCCATGGTGCCTCGGGAGTGGTTGAGCAGCACTTCGCCGAGGGGTTTGTGGCCGTCGGTTGTGATGGCGAGGTGGAGCCGTTGTCCCTCGGCTCGGGTGCGGTGGATCATCTCCAGGTACTCGCGTGCCGCCTCCATGTCGAAGGGCGAGGACAGCGGGGTGCGGTCAGCGATTTCGGGCTCGTCGAACAGTTCGACCATGGCAGGCAGGTCCGCGTTCTTCCACTCCCGCAGTATGAGTTCGTGGCTGGCCAGCCGCACGGGCTAGACGGGCAGCGGCATGGGATTCTCCAGGTGGATCGAAGACGGGGCGTTGATCCCACGCTGCCCGGGCATCGTGCGGCCGCGGGTGCGGCTTCGCTGGCTGAAGCTTGAAAAGCGTCACGCGGGCGGTTCGGTCTCAGTGGTCAGGATGTCGGGTCGCCGAGGTAGAGGCCGCAAGCACAGTCGAGGGCTTCTTCGGGGGAGCCGAAGGGCAGGCCGGTCGGCAGGAAGTTGTCCTGGTACTTGCTGCTGCTGGCGAGGTAGATGGCGAAGCCCCAGGTGTGCAGGACGCCGGTGAAGCGCAGGCGGCACAGGGGAAGTACTTCCGCCTCGTCGGGCGACTCCCCCGCCACGTAGGCGAACCCGGCTCGGAAGCGGACCTGGACGCCGGTGAGCTGGGGCCAGCGCTCCTTGGCTCGGGCGTTCAGCCGGTGGCTCAGGTGGTGCTGCATCGACTCGGGCGGGTTCTTCGGCACGGGGTCCATCCTGCAGGGTTCCGCCCCGACACGCCATGATCATCTCTCGAGTTGGGGCGGACGGGCGGGGTGCCGGGCATGGATGCGGTGGTGGTGGAGCTGGACCAGGAGGTGCGCAAGCGCCTGACAAGGGTGGCTGTCTCGGCAAAAGCGCAGGTGAGAGAAGTCCTCCGGGCCCGGATCGTGCTGGCCGCCGCCGAGGGCTCGAGCAATGGCGCCATCGCGCGGAAACTGGCGGTCGCCGTGAACACAGTCCGCAAGTGGCGCGGCCGGTTCGCGCGGCAGGGGCCGGACGGGCTCAAGGACGCCGACCGCTCGGGACGTCCCAAGACCTACGGCCCCGAGGTGCGGGTAGCCATCGTGGCCGCGGCCACCAGCGCACCTCCCCACCCTGAGGCGACCTGGTCGCACCGCACGATCGCCGCCCGGGTCGCCGGCACCGTCTTCGCCGCCATCTCAGCCTCCCAAGTCGGCCGGATTCTGGCGGACTTGGACCTCAAGCCGCACCGGGTCCGCGGCTGGCTCACCCGCCGCGACACCCCCGACTTCTGGGACCGCGCCGCGGACGTGTGCGACCTTTACCGCAACCCGCCCCAGTGCGCCGTGGTCCTGTCCATCGACGAGAAGACCGCGATCGCCGCCCGCTCCCGGCGACACCCCGGCCGCCCCGCCCGGCCCGACGCCCCCGCCCGCCAGGAGTTCGAGTACCGCCGCCACGGCACCGCCTGCCTGCTCGCCGCCCTCGACGTGCGCACCGGCGAGGTCCTCACCGAGGTCATCGCCCGCAACGACGCGGTGACCTTCACCGCCTTCCTCGACCAGCTCGACTCGGCCATCGCCCCAGGCCAGGACATTCACATCGTCCTGGACAACGGCTCCTCCCACACCGCCAAGCACACCAAGAAGTGGCTGGCCGCGCACCCGCGCTGGACCGTGCACTGGACCCCGCCGCACGCCTCCTGGTTGAACCAGATCGAGCTGTACTTCTCCGCCATGACCCGCCGGGTCCTGCGCCACGGCGACTTCTCCAGCCGCGACGACCTCATCGACAAACTGGAGACCTACGTCATCGGCCGCAACGAAACCGCCAAGCCCTACAAGTGGACCTACGACGGCACCCCGCTCAAGACGGCCTGATCGGCCCGAATATCCCTCCACGAACTTCCGCGGAGCAGCACTCAGTCCGTGGTCGGCGGCTGCGGTGATGGCGTCCCAGTGTTTGACGATGGAGCGCTGGAGTTTCACGAAGGGTTCCACGCCCGCCCGGCGAAGGGCCGCCGTCGGCGGTGCGGGATCTGCGGGCGGCGGTGCGCCAAGTTCGACAACGGTGAGGCCATCCTCAAACCCTCCTTGAGTAGGTAGGCGCGGTGCAGGACCGGGTGGGCCTTGGCGATGAACGCGAGCTGGGCCTGCTGGCCGGCGGTCAGGTCCTCGGGCCGCTTCCACAGCGCCCAGCGGGCTTTCTTCAGCGACTTCGACCCTGCGGTGACGCGGCCCTTGCCGCCTCGCTCGGCGTTCCATACCTGACGGCGGACCGCGTCCAGGGCATCGGTCGCCCACTGGACCACATGGAAGGGGTCCATGACGCGGACCGCGCCCGGGCAGCGCTCGGCGACCACAGAGGCAATCCACTCCGCGGCATCCGCGCTCACATGCGTAATCCTCGCCGAGCGCTCCTCGCCGAGCAGGTCGAAGAACCTCCGCAGGGTGGCCTTGTCCCGCCCGGCCGCCGCCCACACCAGGCGTCCTGACTCGTGGTCAACAACGATAGTGAGGTACTTGTGGTGGCGCTTGTGTTGGGTCGGGGACGGGACGCCGTGCGTCCTCTAAGACGTCGGTCTTCCCGTCCCCGCCCGCCGAACCGGACGTGCCTGTTGGCCAGGCATCCGGCTCTCCACGTGATCCGATGTTCAGGTGACGAGTTCGCTGACCTGGCCGACGAAGGCCACATCGTCATGACTGGTCCGGCGGAAACGCGCTCCGTCCGGATCAACCTCATCGATGTTGTACGGCGTGCTGATCTGCGCACCGCGGAAGCGGTAGCGTTCGACCTTCATCTTCGCCGGGTTGTAGAGGACCACGTCGTCCTCCGTGATGCGGTCGGCCCCGTAGAAGCGCCGCCGCAGTTCTTTCCAGGTCATGTGCGGGTGCTTGCGGCGGATCCAGAGGAGCATTCTCCACCACGCGTACCAGCCGAGGTAAGAAGCTGTCCTCTTACCGATCTTGACGTGTGTCAGTCGCACGGGAGTGTGGGGCGGGCCGCCGGTTCGGATGATCTTCCGCTCGTGTGCGCATGAAAGCAGGGCCTCCTGGTAGTAGGGCTTTGTTAGCTACCCCGGTTGATCGTCGTCAGGTACGTTGTGATGTCCTGTCAGGTGTGACACCTGAGGAGATGGAGAGGGTCCGCC